>JAADEO010000197.1 GCA_013153415.1 Deltaproteobacteria bacterium | reverse complement strand
GCCAGCACGGCGCCGCTTAAAGGAAGTTTTTCCGGGGGGGGGACGCCATGGTCACAGTGACGGGCGCAAATCGAAATGGCGGCAGATGAAAGCCGCCAGACCGGAAATGTCGTCGGGAAGAAAAACCGGAACGTCCAACTGCAGGGGCCGGTCACTGACCACGGCGATGAGGTCGGGGTCGTGCCTCTCTTCCCGGCAGAGCAGGGGCCGGCCGAGCTCGGCTCGTTGAATTTCGATCTTGGGGATGGCCGCGAGTTTGAAACCTTCGACCAGTATCAGGTCGAGTCCTTTGAGGTACTCCTCTGCCAGCTCATCCAGGGGGCGCTGCTCCTCGGTCGTCTCCACCAGGGCGGTTTGCCGGGGGCCGGTGATGATGGTTTTGCGGGCCCCGGCCCGGGTGAAACGCCAGCTGTCCTTGCCCTCGTGGTCGATGTCGAAGGTGCGGCGGTGATGCTTGACAGCCCCGACCCGGAAACCCAGTTCGGAGAGGTGGGCGATGAGGGCGGTGACCAGGGTGGTTTTGCCGGAATCGCTGTAACCGACAAAACCGACCAGGGGAGTGGAATTCATGATTTTTTCGCTTTTCGGGGAAACCGCGGCTTGCGGTTGACATGGTTCCGGCGGCCATGATACTGCGTTGGGGGCCGGCCGCCACCGACCCGGGCTGATTTAATCGATCTGCGGGAAAAAATCAATTATGAAACTGCGCCTGATCTTCCTGGTTCTCTCTTTGTTGGCCTTTCTCTCGGCCGCGGCCGGGGGCTGGCTCTACTACACTTCGCTGAAAAAGGCGGCCTTCAAGGAGGCCGAGCACCATGCCGTCACCCGGGTCGAGATCATCCAGAAGAACCTCTCGACCTTCCTCAACGAGAATGTGCGTCCGGTCCGGACCCTGGCCGGGCTGCCGCAACTCGCCGCTTATCTGGCCCGGCGGGAAGGGCGCTCGTTGAGCCGGGTCGAGGCCCTGCTCGACCACTTCAACCATACCCTGAACGCCGATGTCTGCTACCTGCTGGATGCCTCCGGGGTTACCGTGGCCTCCAGTAACCGGCATCAGCGCGACAGCTTCGTCGGCAAGAATTTCTCTTTCCGCCCCTATTTCAAGGAGGCTATCGCCGGCCGGCCGACCACTTACCTGGCCCTGGGCACGACCTCGGGCAAACGCGGGGTCTACTGCAGTCACCCGGTCTATGTCGAGAACGAGGAGGAACCGCCCTCGGGGGTGGTGGTGATCAAGACCTCGCTCGAGGAGATCGAAAAAAAACTCGGTCAGGCCCGGGACGAGGTGGTGCTGGTCACCAATCCCGACGGCCTGATCTTCATCGCCAACCGTCGGGACTGGCTTTTCAAGCTGCTCTGGCGGATTCCCGCCGACCGTCTGGCCAGGCTCATCACTTCGCGCCAGTTCGGGAAAGGCCCCTGGGACTGGACCGGACTGCGGCCCGCGGGCGAACATTACGCCGTCGACCTCAAGGGTCGGCGGTACTTTCTCAACCAGCTCGAGATCGACGGGTTTCCCGGCTGGCGGGTTACCTACCTGCGTAGCTTAGAAGCAATCTACAAGGTGGTTTTCGACCCCCTGGTCCGGGTCACGGTGCCGACCGTGGTAACGCTCTGCATCCTCGTCGGCCTGGCGGTCTTTTTCCTCTATCACAAGGCCAGCATCGAGATTATCCAGCGCAAGAACGCCGAGCAGGCCTTGAGGGAGAGCGAGGAGCGTTACCGTTCGATCTACCACAAGACCCCGGCCATGCTCCACTCGATCAACCGCGAGGGCAACCTGGTCAGTGTCAGCGATCACTGGCTCGAAGCCCTGGGTTACGAGCGGGACGAGGTCGTCGGTCGGGCCCTGTTCGAGTTTCTGACTCCGGAAGCGGCCCGCCTGGCCCGGGAGAAGATCTTTCCCGAGTTTTTCCGGACCGGCTTCTGCAAGGATGTTTCCTACACTTTCGTCCGCAACGACGGTAGCCGGATGGATGTCCTGCTTTCAGCCATCGGCGACCGGGACGCCGATGGCCGGATCGTTCGTTCGCTGGCGGTTTCAATCGATATCAGCGATCGCAAAAGGGCCGAGGAAGCCCTGCGCCAGGCCCAGGAGAAGCTCAGTCGCTATACCCGCGACCTGGAGGAGCAGGTCCGCAAGCGGACGGCCGAGATCCGGCGTCTTTCGGGTGGCATCATGGCGGCCCAGGAGCAGGAGCGGGCGGCCATCGCCCGGGGATTGCACGATGAACTGGGCCAGGTCCTGACCGCTCTGCGGCTCGAGGCGGTCTGGCTCGTCGAGAGGTTGCGGCAGGTTGACGCCAAGGCCGCCGAACGGGCCGCGATGATGACTTCCCTGATCGATGATACGATCGATGAGGTCCGGAGCATCGCCTTACGTCTCAGGCCCGGGATTCTCGATGACCTGGGCCTGGTCGCGGCCCTGGAATGGTTCGCCGCCGATTTCGAACGCCGAACCGGGGTGGCCTGCACTTTCCGGGTGGCAGGGGAATTGCCGGAACTCGAAAGCGAGCTGGCGACCGCTGCCTATCGCATTACCCAGGAGGCCCTGACCAATGTCGCCCGGCATGCCGCCGCCGATCAGGTCAATGTCGAGCTGACGGTCGAAAATCTCTGGCTGCGGATCGTGGTCAAAGACAACGGCCGGGGGTTCGATCCGGAAAACCCCGGACCGGGGGCCGGGCTGGGCCTGGCCGGCATGCGCGAGCGGGCCATGCTGGTCGGCGGCGAACTGCTGATCGAGGCCCGGCCCGGGGCTGGTACCAGGGTTACGTTCGCCTGTAAAATCATTCAAGGGTGACGGTTTCGTGAAAAGTCCACACCTGCTTCGTACCCCGAGGGCATTTCCTCGTTTACGCTCAGGCCTTTCCGAGGAATCTTTATCACTGCGGCGTATTTCTATGTACGTATCAGCTGTTGAGCTTTCCGCCCCTGCGGGACATAAATTCTGCCTTGCATCAGGAGTTTTTTACTTTGCCATTCCGTTTTCACGAAAATTCAATTTGTTACGAGTTTATCAGTTACGAGTTCATCAGGGGTAGGGGAGTATCATGATCAGAGTTCTGCTGGCGGATGATCACGCTATCGTTCGGGCCGGGCTGGTGCGGATTATCGAGGAGAGCGGCGACATCGAGGTCGTGGCCGAGGCCTGTGACGGCACCGAGGCGGTGCGGATGGGATTGCAGGAGCGGCCCGATGTCGCGGTTATCGATATCTCGATGCCGGGTTACGACGGCCTTGAAGTCGCATCGCAGCTGCTGAACGCCTGGCCCGGCCTGCCGGTCGTGCTGTTGACCATGCATGAAGAGGAGCAGTACGTGGTCCGGGCGGTCGAGTGCGGAGTCATGGGCTATGTCACCAAACGGGCCGCTCCGGAACAGTTGGTGGCGGCGATCCGCAAGGTCCATGGCGGGGCCCGCTACCTCAGTGAAGAAGCGATCGAGATGCTGGCCCTACGCCTGGCCAAGGGCAGCGGCGGCAAAAGCCGGCTCGATTCGCTCTCGACCCGGGAACTCCAGGTCCTGCGCCAGCTGGCCCTGGGCCAGACCAATCGCGAGATCGCCAAAGCCTACAATATCAGCGTCAAAACCGTCGATACCTACCGTCTGCGCCTGCTCAAAAAACTCAATCTGCGCAACAACGCTGAACTCTCCCGTTTCGCCATCCAGAACAACCTCATCGAGCCGTGATGAAATTGCTGTAAGATTTTTTCTTACAGCAATTTCAGAAATCGACGACTTGATAGCCGGTTCGCTATTCTGTTATTAATCCGCTTTAATGAAATTGGTTTAGGGTTGCCGCCGGCCGCGGTCATAGGGACGGGCCGGTCGCCAGTTGAAATGAAGTTTTTAGGGAGGATGAAAATGAAGAAAGTCAAAGTATTACTGCTCGGTCTGCTGGTTATGGTTCTGTCGCTGGCATTCGTTTCGGTCTCGATGGCCGGTCCGATCATCATCAAGTTCTCGCACGTCGTGGCCGAAAACACCCCCAAGGGGCAGATGGCCAACAAGTTCAAGGAGCTGGTCGAAAAGAAACTGCCCGGCAAGGTCGAGGTCGAGGTTTTCCCGAACTCCCAGCTTTTCGGTGACAACAAGGTTCTCGAAGCGATGCTGCTCGGCGATGTCCAGCTCGCCGCTCCTTCGCTCTCCAAGTTCAAAAAGTACACCAAGGTTCTCCAGCTCTACGATCTGCCCTTCCTGTTCAAGGATATGGATGCCGTCGGTCGTTTCCAGCAGGGTCCGCTGGGCCAGAAGATGCTCCACTCCCTCGAAAGCAAGGGCCTGGTCGGTCTCGGCTATCTCCACAATGGTCTGAAACAGCTCTCCTGCAACTCGCCTTTGCGGGTGCCGGCCGACTGCAAGAACAAGAAGTTCCGGATCATGAGTTCCGATGTTCTCGCGGCCCAGTTCGAAGCGGTCGGCGCGATGCCGCTGAAGAAACCCTTCTCCGAGGTCTTCACCCTGCTCCAGACCAAGGCGATTGACGGCCAGGAGAATACCTGGACCAATATCTACTCCAAGAAATTTTACGAAGTTCAGCCCTACATCACCGAATCCAACCACGGTCTGCTCGACTACATGGTCGTGACTTCGGCCGAGTTCTGGAAAGGTCTGCCCGAAGATATCCGCACCGAGGTCAAGAAATGCCTGGATGAGGCCATCGCCTACGGCAACGAACTTTCCGCCAAGATGGCGATCGCCGACAAGGAGAAGATCATCGCTTCCAAACGCTCCAAGATCATCACTCTGACTCCGGAAGAACGGGCCCAGTGGGTCAAAGCCATGAAACCGGTCTGGAAGAAGTTTGAAGGGCAGATCGGCAAAGAGTATATCGATGCCGCTATCGCCGCCAACAAGTAATCCGGTCGTACCGGGTCACGGGTCTTCCCTTTGCGGGGGAGACCCGTGTTTTTTCTCTAGCGACAGGTCCGGTGGCGGGAGCGTAAAGCCCCAGGCCTGTGATGAAAAAAGGGTGAAAAAATGTTCAGCCGGATAGTGAACGGTCTGGAAGAGGCGATCATTTCGCTGCTTCTGGCCTCGATGACGTTACTGGTTTTCGTGGAAGTCGTGCTTCGTTTCGGCTTCGGCACCGGGCTCATGTGGGCCCAGGAATTGACCCTGCACCTTTCCGCCTGGATGGTGCTGTTCGGCGCCTCCTACGGGGTCAAGGTCGGTTCCCACATCGGGGTCGACGCCCTGGTCAAGATCCTGCCGCCGTTGCCCCGGCGCATCGTCAGCGGTATCGCCGTGATCTGCTGCCTGGCCTACTGCGCCCTTTTTATCGAGGGGGCCTGGGTCTATCTCAGCAAGGTCCAATCGATCGGTCTCGAGCTCGAGGATCTGCCGATTCCCAAGTGGATCGCCCACAGTATTCTGCTGATCGGCATGTTGATGCTGGCCTGGCGTCTATTGCAGCTCTTGTGGGCCATTATCACCGGCCGCCAGGACGGTTTCAAACTCAGCGACGAGGCCCAGGAGAGCATGTACCTGGTCGAAGAGGCCCAGGCGCACGGGGAGGGAGGTAAATCCGCATGACCACCAGCGTTCTTTTCATTCTGCTTTTCGTTTTCGTGGTCACCGGGATGCCGATCGCTTTCGCTCTCGGTCTCTCCAGCATCACCACGATCCTTTTCTTTTCCCACGATTCTTTGGCTTCCATCGCTTTGAAGCTCTTCGAGTCCCAGTCCGAGCATTACACCCTGCTGGCGATTCCCTTTTTCATTCTCTCTTCGGCTTTCCTGACGACCGGGGGAGTCGCCAACCGGATCATCAACTTCGCTATCGACTGCGTCGGCTGGATTCGCGGCGGCCTGGCCATGGCTTCGGTCCTGGCCTGCATGATTTTTGCTGCGGTTTCGGGCTCCTCGCCGGCGACCGTGGCCGCGATCGGCTCGATCGTTATCGCCGGCATGGTCAAAGCCGGGTATCCGGAATCGCTGGCCGCCGGAGTGATCACCAACGCCGGCACCCTCGGAATCCTGATTCCACCCTCGATCGTCATGCTGGTCTACGCCGCGGCCACCGAGGTTTCGGCGGCCCGGCTTTTCATGGCCGGGTTTCTGCCCGGGATCATGATGGGTTCGATGCTGATGCTGGTGATCTACATCGTCGCCCGGATCAAGCATCTGCCGGCCCAGCCCTGGATCGGTTTCAAAAACCTGGCCCGTTCCGGTTTCCATGCTGGCTGGGGGCTGATGCTGATCGTCATCGTTCTCGGATCGATCTACGGCGGTATCGCCAGTCCCACCGAAGCGGCCGCGGTTTCAGCGGTCTACGCTTTTTTCATCGCGGTTTTCGTCTACCGCGACATGGGCCCGCTCAAGGGCGTGGCCTGGCACCAGCCCGGTGAAAGCGTTTCCGCCACGGTTTTCAGGAATCTCAAGCTGACCCTGATGGCTTTCCCCCGATCCCTGACCCATCCCGATGTCCGGCGGGTGATGATGGACGCCTCCCGGGTTTCGATCATGCTGCTGTTTATCATCGGTAACGCCATGCTTTTCGCCCACGTGCTGACCACCGAACGGATTCCCCACCATATCGCCGCCACGATTGTCAGCTGGGGTCTGCCGGCCTGGGGTTTTCTCCTGGTTGTCAACATCCTGCTGCTGATGGCCGGTAACTTTATGGAGCCTTCGGCGATCATCCTGATCATGGCCCCGATCCTTTTCCCGATCGCTCTGAAACTCGGGATCAACCCGATTCATCTCGGGGTCATCATGGTTGTCAACATGGAGATCGGCATGATCACGCCGCCGGTCGGCCTCAACCTTTTCGTCACGGCCGGGATCACCGGTCACAACCTGACCTGGGTTTTGAAAGCGGCTCTGCCCTGGTTGCTGATTTTGCTGGTGTTTCTGATGCTGATCACCTATATTCCCGATATCTCGCTCTTCTTGCCCCAATTTATCGACCATTTGAAAGGCTTCTAATATGGTGATCGCCAAAAAATCTCTGGCCCTCAGGGAGAAATACCGGGGTCTTATCGGGGTCCGGAGCAAAGTGCCGATCCGTGACAACTCGGTTTTGAGCCGGGTTTATACCCCCGGAGTCGGCAGCTGCTGTGAGGCGATCGCCGCCGATCCCGCAGCCTCCTTCCTCTACACCATGCGGGGCAACACCGTCGGTCTTTTTTCCGACGGTTCCGCGGTTTTCGGTCTCGGGCGGGTCGGGGCCGCGGCCGCCATTCCGATGCTCGAGGGGGTTTCGGTCTTTTTCAAGACCTTCGCCGGCATCGACGCCATTCCTATGGCCCTCGATACTACCAACACCGACGAGTTCGTCGAACTGGTCCGGGTCATGGCTCCGACCTTGGGCGGCATCTGTCTCGAGGATGTCGCCTCGCCCGACTGCTTCGCGATCGTCGAGCGCCTGCATCGGGCCGTGCGCCTGCCGGTTTTCCACAATGACCAGCACGGGGCCGCGATCGTCATCATGGCGGCCCTGAACAACGCTCTCAAGGTGGCCGGCAAGGAACTGGCAAAGGTCAAAATCGTCATCAACGGGGCCGGGGCCGCCGGTATCGCCCTGGCCCGCCGCCTGGCCCGGCTCGGGGTCGGGGAGCTGATCGTCTGTGACCGGGCCGGGGCCATCTATCGCCACCGCACCGCGAACATGAACTGGGCCAAATCGGAACTCTCCTTTATCACCAATCCGGACCGTTGTCGGGGTGAACTGGCTGATATCCTGCCCGGGGCCGATGTTTTCATCGGTCTTTCCAGCGGCGGCCTGCTGGCGCCGGAGTTGATCAAACAGATGGCAATTCGGCCGATTATTCTGGCCCTGGCCCTGCCGCAGCCTGAGATCGACTATCTCGCCGCCCGCCGGGCCGGTGCTTTCATCGTTGCCACCGGCAGTGTCGCCCATCCCAATTACCTGACTTCGGCACTGGTTTTCCCCGGTTTTTTCCGCGGCGCCCTGGATGTGGCGGCCTGGAAGATTACCTGGGAGATGGAGCAGGCCGCGGTCCAGGCCCTCCAGGCCCAGGTTCCCGACGCACTCCTGAGCGAGGTCAATATCGCCCCCCGGTTGTTCGATTTCGGTATTGCTCCGGAAATCGCCGGCCGGGTCGCGGCGGCGGCGATCGCCGGCGGGGTCAACCGCAAGGAAGCCGACCCGGAGAAAATCGCCGAAAAGCTTTCCACTTATGTTTACGAGGGTGAACTGGCGGTTCTGCCGCCACCCTCCCATTCAGACAAGTCCGGCCCGGCCGGGGCCGCCAGCATTGACGAGCAGTCGCTGGAACTTCATAAACGCTACATGGGTGTAGTCGGTATCGAGGCCAAGATCCCGGTCAAAGACGCCCGCCTGGCCTCGATACTCTATTCAGCGGCCGGGGTTTCCGCGGTCACCAGTCAGATTATCGAGAATCCCGAGCGGCTTTACGATTTGACTGTGAAAAGCAACCTGGTCGGCGTGGTTTCCGACGGGTCGGCGGTTCTGGGGTTCGGTAATATCGGCCCCCGGGCGGCCCTGCCGGTGATGGAGGGCAAGGCGATTCTCTTCAAAACCTTCGGTGGCGTCGAAGCCCTGCCGCTCTGTATCGAAACCCAGGATGTGACCGAGATCGTCCGGGTGGTCGAGGCCGTGGCCCCGGTTTTCGGGGGGATCAACCTCGAGGATATTTCGGCGCCGCGCTGTTTCGAGATTGAGAAGCTTCTGCGTGAAAAGCTCGACATTCCGGTTTTTCACGACGATCAGCATGGTACCGCGGTGGTGACTCTGGCCGGGATGATCAACGCGTTGCGGATTGTCGGCAAAGAGGCCGGGGCGGTCAAGGTCGTGGTCAACGGGGCCGGGGCCGGAGCGACCGCGGTCACCAAACTGTTGCTCGAGGCCGGGATCCGAAACATCATCATGTGCGATACCGCCGGGGCGATCTATGCGGGTCGCAGAAAGCGGATGAATCCTTACAAGGAGGAGATGGCCCGGTTGACCAATCCGGATAAGCTGAAAGGCGACCTGGCCCAGGTGATTCGCGGCGCTGATGCCGTGGTCGGGCTTTCCAAACCGGGGACCGTGACGGCGGCGATGATCAAGAGCATGGGTAAAGATCCGATAGTTTTTGCTTTGGCCAATCCGGTGCCCGAGATCATGCCGGATGAAGCCTACGCCGCCGGAGCCCGGATCGTGGCTACCGGGCGTTCCGATTTTCCCAACCAAGTCAACAATTCGCTCGCCTTTCCCGGGATCTTCCGCGGGGCTCTCGATGTCCGCAGCCGGCAGATCGATGATGCCATGAAGATCGCTGCGGCCCACGCCATCGCCGGTCTGGTCGATGAAGAGGCGCTGGAGCAGGGAACGATCATCCCGACGGCGATGGATCTCAGGGTGCCGCCCCAGGTGGCGGCGGCCGTGGCCCGGACGGCGATGGCGAACGGTCTCGCCCGGCGCCGGGTGCGGGATGAGGATGTTCTCAACAACACCCGGGATTATCTGTATGAAGGCATTCTGAGGAGAATCTGAAATATTCAAGAATCGCTATTTTCCCCTTGCAATTAAAATTAAAATTTGTTAATAGCTTGATTTGGTGATGTGACTAGCACCGGCCCGATGGTGGCAGACCGGACTGATCAGTCCGGAAAAGCCGGCAGGGAGCCGGCTCATTGGCTGAATTTAACGTAATCTATAACTGAAGGATATCTAAAAATTACAGGAGGAAAAAATGGTTAGGAGAACAGGATTAGTACTGGCGTTTTTGGCGATGGTCTTGATGGCCGTCCCGGCTTTGGCCGCCGACGTCAAGATCAAGGGTGATTTCAACAACCGTTTCATGGTCTACACCAATCACAACGACTGGTTGGCCAGCGAGAAAGCGGTCCTGCATGATGGTACCGTCGATGAGACCTGGGGCGAGGCCAAGTACCGGATGTGGTTCGATGCCACCACCAACGACGGCAAGGTCAAAGGCGTGTGGGCCTTCGAGATCGGTGGTCTCGAGTATGGTAAGCCCGGTTCTCTGGGCAAAAGCGTCGGCGGCAGTTACTCCGGTGATGCCATCAACGTTGAAACCCGTTGGCTCTACACTGATTTCCAGCTGCCTTGGGCCTGTGAGAAAGCCCGCGTCCGCATGGGTCTGCAGCCTTTCAAGGTCAACAGCTACCTCTGGAATGAGACCATCATGGGTGTGACCTCCGATATCGCCGCTGGTCCGGTCGATATCAATCTCGCTTGGGTGCGCCCCTACCGCGACCCGGTCAAGGATGACGACAGCGATGTCGAGGATCTCGACGCTCTCTATGCCCGGGCCAATTTCAAACCGGCCGACGGCGTTAAAGCCGGGGTTTTCGCTCTTTACATGTGGGGCGATTCCGATCGTGACAACCCTGCGACTTTCAGTACCGTCACTTCGCAGAATTACCAGGTCAAGAAATTCGGCAACAACTACGATCTCAGCCTCTATGTTTTCGGTACCGACGGCAAGGCCAATTACGACAACATCTTCGTCAACTGGGATCTGATGTATGAAGGCGGCAGCATCGATGATGCCAACTTCAGCGAGAGCTACAACGGCTGGGCCTATAACGATGGTCGGATGAACGACGATTTCGATGTCAGCGCCTGGTTCGCTCATGTCGACATTGGTATGAAAATCGATCAGTTGAAACTCACCTACACCTTCTGGTATGCTTCCGGCGACGATGACGGCGGCGACTCCGATTTCGACGGCTGGATGGCGGTCGACATCGACCGGGCTGACAGCATCTGCCTGATGGAAGGCGGCTACACCGATGACGATTACTACACCGAGAAAGATTACATGCTCGATAAAGGTATGATCTTCAACAAACTGGCCCTCGATTACAAAGCCAGCAAGAAGCTCATGGTCGGTGCTGCGGTTCTTTACATGATGACGGCTGAAGATATCGAATATATCGATAACGACGGCAAGAAGCAGAAAGACGACAGCCTCGGTTGGGAGCTTGATGCCTACCTGAAATACAAACTCTACGACAATCTCGAGTTCGCGGTCAACGCCGGTTACATGTTCTGTGACGATGCCATGGATTTCTGGGAAGTCGACAAAGACGGCAGCAGCGACGAGGATATCTTCATCTCCACCGCCCGCGTCCGCTACAAATTCTGATTTAATCAGGACGTAAGCCGAAAAAAAGGGAAAGCGCCGGTAAGGTGCTTTCCCTTTTTTTTGCCTTTTTGCTTGAGCTGTCATAGTAAAAAGGCTATAAGTCGGCAGTTTTCCGGCTTGGTGGACGGTCTTGTAGAGGGTGCGCAGGCTGAATTATTCTCATGTTAGTGCCTGGCCGGTTGTTTTCTGCCTGAGGTAAGCCACGAAATTGCAGGAAAGGCCCGAAACCGGCAGGTTTTGCCTTTCGTGGTTTTTTCGTGATCTTTCATGGTTTAAGAGTGATTATTTGCGGGCTGGAACATTCTTTTGGGTTGCGGGGGATTCTCCCCCGCATTAGTCAGACATTTCTGTGAGTTTGCCGATGTTACGGATGAAAAATAGAAAGATATTTCTAGTTCTGGTTTGCCTTTGTCTGATCAGCGGTTTGATCGTGGGACTTGCATCGTCAGCCTCTGCGGCAGCACCTGCGGAGCGTTTTCGTCCCTTGTCGGGTTATCTGGTCCAGGTCAGTCCGCAAGCCGGAGTGGTGATCGATTGCGGCAGCCGTAAAGGAGTGGCTGTTGGTGATCTTTTTGCGGTCTTGGAGCCCGGTCCTCCGCTGGTGCATCCGGTCACCGGGCGTCCCATGGGATCCCGGCAGCGTTTGGTTTCGACTTTGAAGGTTCTGCGGGTCGAGCCCGATTATGCGGTCTGCAAACCGCTCAATCGCTACCTGCGGGTGCCTTTGCGTCGAGGCATGGTAGTCAGCCGTTTTGCTTCCCTGTCGGCCTTGTTCATCGATCTTAACGGCAACGGGATTGAACTGTTTTCCCGGGTCCGGGAGATCCTGCCGCAGCTCAACTGGGCCGATTACCGGGTCGGACTCCGGTTTCGTGAAGCTCTGCATCGGCCTGGCGGTCCCGGGGCCCTGGG
>JAADEO010000198.1 GCA_013153415.1 Deltaproteobacteria bacterium | reverse complement strand
ATCGACCGCGTGCACACCACTCACCCCGGGCAAAACCGTAGGCAGCAGACGACCGGTCAACTCGTGGATGAAATGACCGAAAACCGTGTCCTCCTGGGGTGGCCGGCCGACCGTGGTAAAGGGCCAGATCGCCCCGGGCCGCTGGAGAACCCGCTCCACCTTGAGCACCGGGAAATCGTGCGTAAGACTGTAGTAACCGAGATGGTCGCCAAAGGGTCCTTCGGGCTTGAGCTGACCGTCGATTATCGTGCCGCAGATACAGAAATCGGCCTGGAGCGGTAGCGGCAGGCAATCTTCCGGCTGGACGAGTTCCAGGTTGTGGCCTCCCAGCAAACCGGCGAAACTCAACTCCGGCATCCCCTCGGGCAGCGGCATGACCGCGGCCACGGCCAGCGAAGGCGGTCCTCCGACGATAACGTTGACCTTGAGAGGTACGCCCAGCTCCCGGGCCCGGGCATGGTGCAGTCCGAGACCGCGATGCAACTGATAGTGGAGACCGACCTCGCGATCCGGCTCATAGTCGCCGCCGGAAAGCTGAACCCGGTACATTCCGAGGTTGGAGTTCCGCCAGCCGCCCTTTTCCGGGTCCTCGGAATAGACCTGGGGCAGGGTAATGAATGCGCCAGCGTCTTTAGGCCAGGATTTGAGCTGGGGCAGATCGGAGATCGTGATCTTGTTGAATTCAGGCCTTCCCCGACCACTCACCCGGCGGGGGAAAAGGTGCCAGAGGGACCGGGGCAGCCGTCCCAGGCGCAGCGGGTTCTTCAAAACTACAGCCGGATCGACCTTGAGATCGGTCAGCAGTTCGATATCGGCCAAGGCGTCGCGAAAGATGAAACGGGTCCGTTCCATGGTGCCGAACAGGTTGCCGAGCATCGGAAAACGACAGCCCTTGACCCGGGTAAAGAGCAGGGCCGGTCCCTGCCTTTCGCAGACCCGGCGCTGAACCGCGGCGATCTCCAGTTCGGGATCGAGTTCGCAGTCGATCCGTCTGAGCCTTTTGCTTCGTTCCAGATCGATAACACAGTCGGCCAGATTTCTGTAGCCCATGAAAAAGCCTCCGGAAATTAATACGGGAACAACCCCCGCGACCAAAGCGGGCTTTTGCAGCCCGCAAACAAGTACTCTTAGGCCACGAAAGATCACGAAAAGCCATGAAAGATAAAAGCCTGCCTTTCGTAGCTTTCTTGCAATGTCGTGGCTTATCCAAAGAAAAAAATGACCTGTAATACAATATCTCGCCGGTCCCTCAATAACAGATTTGCCGACGACTTTCAAACCGAAGGCCCGGGTGTACCTTTGTTCCGGTGTTCCGACGGTTAAAAAGCACAAGCTTTTATCGACTACAGACCAGAGGGAAATTCTGCATCTTCCATGTGGTCCGCGGTTAAACCAGAGTTTATTGTTTTGCCGCTGGTGTAACAACAGAAGGAGAGCTCGGAAAAGTGGCGGGCAGGATCAGCTGGCGAGGCTTTCGGAGTAGTTGCGCTCTTCATGCGGTGAGGTCGCATAGCGGGCTACCAGAGCGTTGACATCCTCTAAGGCCTGCTTGATCTTCTGGCAATAGATATGACGGTAGCCGCTGCGATTGAGGCTGGCATTCTTGCCTTCCTGGTCGAGCAGGTAGATGTTCTCCCGCAGGACCCGGAGGGGATCTTTGAGGGCGTGGCCCAGGACCAGGGAGGAGGTGGTCGAGGCGTCGGCCTCCTTCAGGAGGCGCAGCTTCCGGGTCAGGTGGTAGAAACGGATGGCCAGGGCGAGCTGGACAGCATGCCCCAGAAGCAGCTCTCTGAAAACAGCGTCTTCCTCCAGTTTCTCACCAGCGAGTTCGAGGCAGAAAGCCCCAACCAGGTTGCGTTCGCCATAAACCGGCAGGAACAGGCCATGGTTGTCCGATGCGGCCGGCAGGAACATGGTCGCCAGCCGGGTCTCGAGAACCTTGCCCTCTTTTCGGCTGTAACCGTTGAAAGAGATCGCCAAATTGTCCAACTCTCTGAGACGGGTAAGTTCCTCACCGCTCAAAAGCAATCTCTTGCCCAGTTTCACCTCATGGTCGGCACCGGCCGCGGTCTGCACCGTCAGACTCTGTTCCCGGGACTTGTACAGCATGATGGAAACCGCTTCGACCCCGGTCAGGCTGGAAAGGTTTTCTAAAATCCCGGCAAAGATATCGGTAAGGCGAAAGTTTTCCAGAAAGGAATTGTAAGCCTTGAAAAGGGTCAGAGAACGTTGCAGCAGCTCCTCGTAAGCCGGATCGTTCTCATCCCCGGCAACGGTTGCCGCTGTTTCCGCCCGGGTCCGGGCTGAAGCCTTCCGACCATTGAGTTCGGCCAACTGCTCGATCTCGTAGAGGGGCGCCTGTTCGGCGAAAAGCAACGCCACCCCGGTCCAGTCGAGCCCCGGAAGCCGCTGACTGACATAACGTTCCACTACCGGAGCAAAAACGATTTTACCATCTTTCAGCTCGAGACATTTGGCGAAGGTGTTGGCCAGAACCACGATCTCGAGTAGCGAGTAATCGCTTATCTCCTTGGGAACCGTCTCTCCGCAATAGCAGTTTTCATGGTGATGGGCCATGGTTTTGGCCAGTTCGCTGTCGAGTCCCCATTCACCCGCGACCCAGGCCCCGGCCTCGCTGTGATCGACACCGTAGGCCAGGCGCTCGGCCTCGCGCTCATTCATACCCCGGCCGGTCAGATCATGATAGAATTCGGCCTGCTCCAGGAAATTGTACCAAAGCACCGGTTTGCCGATATCGTGCAGGAGCCCGGCGATGAAGATCTTTTCGCTGTCGAGCGGTACCGCCATCTCTTCGGCCATGATCTTGGCCAGCAAAGCAGTGGCCAGGGAGTGGCGGCAGTAGTCCTGGAAAATCGAGGTGAAATTGCCTTTACGCTGCGGGAAGATGGCCAGAAAGGATTCACTGGCGCAAAGAATACGGATCGAACGGCAACCGAGCAGGGCGATAGCGTGGCTTACGGTTTCAATTTTGTTACTGAAATTGTAAAAGGGAGAATTGGCCACCCTCAGGATCCGGGCCGTAAGCCCCGGATCCTCCAAGATCACATCTGCCAGTTCATCGGCCGATGAGCGATCTTCGGCCAGCATCGTCAAGAGCCGGGACAACACCATCGGCGGTGACGGCAGACGCAGATTCTGACCGGATTTGCGGGCGGGAAAAGTCATGGCAATAATTGACTAAAATTAAAAGATACTCTCTCATTGCCATGTCTTGCATATTTGATACCATACAACGGCACCGAGGTATCACTTCCAAGTCTTCTTCAACAGGTACTCGCTCCTCACATTGGCGAGAGCGTGAAAAAGACTATCCTTGGTTTTGGGATTTTCCCGCTGCAGGTCGGCCAGCAATTTCTTCATCGCCTGGCGGCGACTGTCTTCCGCCTGGAAGGGGCAGGGAGGGGAATCGGTCGGCAACTCGTGCAGGCGGCAGTAGGAAATGACATCGGCCTCGTCCAGATAGGCCAGGGGACGGATGATCGTAAGACGCCCGCCGAAAAGCTCTTGGCGTGGGCGCATGGTGCTGAAATTGCTGCTGTAGAAAAGATTCATCAGGGCGGTTTCGAGCAGGTCGTCGCGGTGGTGACCGAAAGCGATCTTGCCGATCCCGCTGGCGGCGGCGAAATCGAACAGGGCCTTGCGTTTCCAGCGGGCGCAATGGAAACAGTTGTTTTCACTCAACTCGTCATGCTGCAGGCGATGGGCGATATTGGTCTCTATCACCTCCAACCCGAGTCCCAGAGCGGCAGTCTGTCGCTTGAGATGCACTACCCGTTCACGACTGCCGCCCTCCCCGAGTGAGACATGGACCGGAAACAGGCGGTAATCGACGGGTATCCATTGCCGCCGGGTTTCGAGAATATGGAGCAGGGCGAGGCTGTCCTTCCCCCCGGAGAGCGCGACGATCAGGGTGTCACCGTCGGCGGTCATGCTGTAATCGGCCAGGGCCCGGC
Source organism: Deltaproteobacteria bacterium (assembly GCA_013153415.1). GTDB lineage: Bacteria > Desulfobacterota > Anaeroferrophillalia > Anaeroferrophillales > Tharpellaceae > JAADEO01. Next base: position 8,026 of record JAADEO010000198.1, on the reverse strand, counting down.
CCAGTCGCCGCCGGACCCGCCTCTCGATGCCACCGCGCCGCTCTCGGGCCATCAGCCGCCTTCCATTCCGGTTTCCGGTTCCAGGTGGAGTCGCGGCACCCGGGGGCTCCAGTTACAGAAAATCTCGTAAGAGATGGTGTCGAGAGTCGCGGCCAGTTCTTCGGCACTGATGCATTCGTTGCCCTGAGAACCGAGAATGACGACCTCGTCCCCGACCGCGACCCCGGGGATATCAGTCACCTCGATCATGATCCAGTCCATGCAGACCCGGCCGATGATCGGGGCTCTCCGGCCCCGGACCAGGACCTCGCCACGACCGGAAAGCCGCCGATTGAGGCCGTCGGCATAACCGATCGGCAAGAGTCCCACCAAAATCTCTTCGCGGGCGGTATAGGTACAACCGTAACTGACGCTCTGACCGGGCGAGAGTTTTTTCAACAGCACGATCCCGGTTTTGACCGTCATCACCGGTTTGAGATCGATTTTTCCCCGCAGGCCGTCATCGGGCCAGGAACCGTAGAGGGCGATCCCGGCCCGGGCCCGGTTGCAACCGTTGAAATCGTAACGGACGATACCGGCGCTGTTGGCCAGATGCCGACATAAACGATCACCACGCTCCTCACCCTCGAGCTCATCGCAAACCCGACTGAAAAGCCGAGCCTGCTTCTCCGTATAGCGTTTCTCCCAGGGCATCTCGCCATCGGCTACAGCGAGGTGGGAGAGAATCCCGTTCACTTCCAGGCCCGGCAAGCGACCAATCGCCGCGACCAGGTTCCGAGCCTCCCCCGCGGGCACCCCGGCCCGACCCATCCCGGTATCGATCTTGATGTGAACCGGCACCCGGACCCGGGCTTCGACCGCAGCCTCCGAAAGCCGGACAGCACTCTCCAACTCCCAGAGAACCGGAATGATCCCCCCCGCGACAACGCTCTCCAAATCGTCCTCGTAAAGGGCTCCAAGAATCAGGACCGGCTCCTCGATCCCTCCCTCTTTCAGCTGCCGGGCCTCAGCCACCGTGGCCACGGCGAATTCCGGCACCGCGGCCCGGCGGGCAAGAAAGCGGGCCACCGGCAGAGCGCCGTGACCGTAGGCATCGGCTTTGATCACCGGAATCACCGAACAACCGGCGCACCTTTCCAGTTCCTGGTAGTTATGCAGCAGAGCGGCCAGATCAATCTCCGCCACCGTCGGTCGCTGGGCAAACATTTTCTTTCTCAACTCCGTAAAACTTCGCGAAAATAATCGATAGTCCGCTCCAATCCCTGCCGCAGTTGGATCGTCGGCTCCCAACCCAACTCTTTGCGGGCCTTGCTGATGTCGGGCCGGCGCTGGACCGGGTCATCCGCCGGCAGCGGCCGGTGCACGATCTTCGATCGTCCGGCGGTAAGTTCGAGAACCATTTCCGCCAGTTCCAGCATCGTGAACTCGACCGGGTTGCCGAGATTTACCGGCCCGGTGAAGGTTTCACTGCTCATCAACTTGATCAGAGCCTCGACAAGATCGTCGACAAAGCAAAAAGAACGGGTCTGGTGCCCGTCGCCGTAAATCGTCAGGTCCTCTCCTCGTAAAGCCTGGACGATGAAATTACTGACCACCCGACCGTCATCGACCAGCATGTTAGGGCCGTAAGTATTGAAAATTCGGGCAATGCGGATATCGACACCATTCTGGCGGTGATAATCGAGCATCAGGGTTTCGGCCACCCTCTTACCCTCATCGTAGCAGCTTCTCAGGCCGATCGGGTTGACATGGCCCCAATAGCTTTCGACCTGGGGGTGGACCTGAGGGTCGCCATAGACCTCGGAGGTCGAGGCCTGCAGAATCCGGGCCCGGACCCGTTTGGCCAGGCCCAGCATATTGATCACCCCCATGACATTGGTTTTGACGGTCTTGACCGGATTGTACTGGTAATGGACCGGGGACGCGGGACAGGCGAGATTGAAGATCCGATCGATCTCGAGCAGGATCGGCTCGGTGATATCGTGGCGGATCAGTTCAAACTGATGCTGGTCTAACAGTTCATCGATATTGGCCTTGCGGCCGGTAAAAAAGTTGTCAAGGCACAGCACCTCGTGACCATCATCAAGCAGACGACGACAGAGATGACTGCCGATGAAACCGGCACCGCCGGTGACCAGAACCCTTTTTGCCATGATCAGTTTACCCCCGTGTGGCCGAAGCCGCCGGCGCCCCGACGGCTGGCATCAAGGTTTTTCACCGTTTTCCACCGGCACCGTGAAACCGGGGCGATGATCATCTGGGCGATCCTCTCGCCGTCCCTGACCGTAAATTCCTCCTGGCCGTGGTTGATCATGATGATCTTGATCTCTCCCCGGTAGTCGGCATCGATCGTACCCGGGCTATTGACCAGGGTGATACCGGACTTTAGCGCCAGGCCGCTGCGGGGCCGGATCTGGGCCTCGTAACCAGCCGGCAGAGCGATGGCGATCCCGGTCGGGATCAAATCTCGCTGGCCGGGCTCCAGCAACACCGGTTTTTCTAGACACGCATAGAGATCCATGCCGGCTGCCTGGTCGCTCATATAACGCGGCAGCCGCGCCCCGGACCGACAAGTAATAATTTCGACTTCGACAGTATTATCCAAGATTTTTTCCTTTAATATCTACAATTTCCGCAGAACTTCAACTTCATGCTCCCGGCCCAGGACCACGAGGCGGTCGTAATTCTGGATCACTTCATCCGGACCGGGAACCAGCTGCCGATAAACAAAGCTCTCCTCGGCACCCGGAACCCGGCGCCTGATCATCATCACCTGAAGACCAAAACGGGAGCGCATGTCGAGCTCTTTCAGACTCGAGCCGACAAAACTTTCCGGGGCCCTGACCTCGGCGATCACGTAACCATCCATGAGATTGATGGTCTCGACCTTGTCCAGAACCTGGACCGAAGAGGACAGCTCGGCCCCCAGGCTCTGTTTGATGATCTCCCGGTTATAAGCTTCGGTAACCCGACGATGACTGATGGCCCCCAGCAGGGCCCCGGTTTCAGGGTCGAGAACCGGCAGTTCCCGGTGATCGGTATGACCGAAGAGTTTCATCACCTGGTCAAGATCGGCTGTCGGCGTGACGCTCGGCACATCCCTGGTCGAAAGATCGATCGCCACCAGAAGATCGGTGAGATCATCCTGGTCGAGAATCGCCTGCCGTACTTCGAGCAGGGAGATGACCCCGAGATACTTGTCCTGGGTGTCGACCAGATAGAAAGTGGCATTGGGAGAGTTGACCACCAGTTCCAGAAGCTGGCGGAAACCGAGCCCGGGCGGAATGGTTTTCGGCTGCGGATCACAGAAATCAGCCACTTTGAGCGAACGCAGAACGTTGAGTTCCCGGCCGCGAAAAAGATCAACACCCCGTCGCACCAGCTTGATCGTGTAGATCGACTCCTTTTTCAGCTTGGTGGTCAGCAGGGTGGCGATGATGGTCGAGATCATCAAAGGCAGGATGATCTTGTAGTCATTGGTCATCTCGAAGATGATCAGGATCGCGGTAATCGGCGCGTGCGTGGCGCCGGCGACCACAGCCCCCATGCCGACCATCGAATAAGCCCCGGAAGAGGCCGACATGTTCGGCATCGCCATATGCACGAGCGAGCCGAAGAAACCGCCGGTCATGGTACCGATAAAAAGCGATGGCGCGAAGATCCCGCCCGACCCCCCGGAACCGAGACTCAGACTGGTAGCCAGGATCTTGGCGAAAACCAGGGCCAGCATCAGCATCCAGGAAAGCTTGCCCAAAAGGGCCAGGTTCATACTGTTGTAACCGACCCCGTAGACCTCGGGCAGCAACAGGCCGAAACAACCGAGCAGGAAACCGCCGATGACGTTCTTGGCGATCCCGGGGATCTTCAGGTGGTCATCGAAAAAATCTTCGAAGAAACACAAAACCTGGGTAAAGAGCAGCGCCACCAGGCCGGAGAGCAGACCCAGGATGACATAGGGAATCAGTTCCAGTGGACTTACCAGATGATAGACCGGAACCTCGAAAGCGGGAAAGTCGCCAAGAAAATGGCGCGAAACCACGGTCGCCATCACCGAGGAGATGACGATCGGACTGAACTGGGCGACCCCGAAATCACTTAAGATAATTTCAACGCTGAACAGGGCGCCGGCCATCGGCGCATTGAAGGCGGCGGCAATCCCCGCGGCCGCCCCGCAGGCGACGAAGATCTTGGTCCGCTGGGCATTGACCTTGAGAAACTGCCCGACCGTGGAACCGATCGAAGACCCGATCTGGATTACCGGCCCTTCGCGCCCGACCGAGCCCCCGGAACCGATGCACAAAGATGAAGCCAGCAATTTGGCGATCGCCACCCGGGGCCGGATGCGGCCGTCCCTCAAGGCCATCGCCTCCATGACCTCGGGCACCCCGTGGCCCTTGGCCTCGGGAGCGAAGAAATAGACGATGGCGCCAACCAGCAACCCGCCAACGGTAGGCACCAGGATCTTCATCCAGACCGGCACCTGCAGCAGATAGTCGAGATGGAGCTCCCCGGTGCCCCAGAAGATCCGGCTGAAGAACTTGATCGTGAACTGAATGCCGACCGCCCCGAAGCCGCCCAGCAGACCGATGATCACGGCGACGATGACCATGAAGATATGTTCGGTAGAACGGAACTGGGAGATCGACTCGTTGAAAAAGGCGACTATTCTCTTATACATGAGGTCCTTTGCCGCGGGCCATGAAATCTTCGATAAGCTTTGTCAGGCCTTCAACGTCGGTGGCCACGACCCCGACGGCATCCCGGTCGTGGCGAAACCAGGTCAGCTGCCGTTTGGCATAGCGGCGGGTGGCTTGCTTGATATCGTGAACCGCCTCATCCAGCGAACAACGGCCCTCGAGATAGGCGATGATCTGGCGGTAACCGATACTCCTGAGGGGTTTCAGCTCGGGAGAGAAGCCCCGGGCCAGGATCTCCCGCACTTCGTCGACCAACCCCTGTTCAATCATCCTTTCAACCCGCAGGTTGATCCGCCGGTAGAGTTCGTCCCGGTCCATCTCGAGGTAGAGATGCAGAAAAGAGTAGCGTGGCCGCTGGAAACGGTGACGCTGCTGGAACCAGGAAATGCTTTTACCGGTCGCCAGCACGGTCTCCAGGGCCCGCAGTATCCGGGTGCGATCGCGCGGAGCCAGTTTCGCCGCCATCTCGGGATCCCGGTGGGCGAGCTCGGCGTGCAGGACCGGCGCTCCCTCCTCCCCCAGCCGTCTCTCCAGCATCTCGCGCAGGCCGGGATCTATCGCCGGCATTTCACAAAGCCCGAACAACAAGGCCCGCAGATAAAGTCCGGTACCACCGACGACCAGAGGCACACTCTCCCGGGATACGACTTCGGCAATCACCCGATCGGCCCGGGCCTGGAACTCGAGGGCATTGAAAGGCTCGTCGGGCTCCAGGATGTCAAAAAGATGGTGCGCAAACAGGCTCCGCTCGGCAACCGTCGGCTTGGCCGTTCCGATATCGAGATAACGATAGATCTGCAGGGAATCACCGTTGATGATCTCCCCGTCGAACCTTTCCGCCAAACGGATGGCGGCCGCGCTCTTCCCCACCCCGGTCGGTCCGGAGAGCAGAACCAGTTTCGGATCACCCGTCATCAATAGTCCAGCAACTCGATATCAACCTCGTCACCGGCCGCAAAGCGGGTCTCCGGCGGCTGGATAATCAGGCAGTTGCCGACCACCATCGAGTTGAGAATGCCGGAACCCTGGGCTCCGGTGGAACGGACCCGTAAACCACCGTCCATGGCATACTCGACCACTCCGCGGACATAATGACGACGCTTGCCGGCCGGAGACAGAGCTTCAGTCAAAACCGCCCGTCGGCGGGGCAGCATCAGTTCGGCTTCCGGCCAGCCGGCCAGTTTTTTCATCAGGGGACGAACGAACTGCTCGAAAGAGACCATGGTTGACACCGGATTGCCGGGCAGGCCAATCACCGGTCGGCCGTCGATCCGGCTGTAAAGCAGAGGTTTGCCCGGCTTCATCCGCACCTGCCAGAAACGGATCTCCCCGCCCGGCAGCCCTTCGATGACTTCCTGGAGAAAATCGTAATCCCCCATGGAAACCCCGCCCGAGGTGATTACCAGATCATTACCCGAAGCCGCGTCCCGCAAAGCTCTGCCGATAGTCTCAGGCCGATCCCGAACAATGGGAAAAACCTGGGGCACGCCCCCGGCCTGCAGGACCAGAGCCGCCATCGACCAGCTGTTGCTGTTGCGGATCAGGCCCGGGCCCGGGTCTTCGTGGAAATCGATGATCTCGTCTCCGGTCGCCAGCACCGCCACCCGGGGACGGCGCACCACTGCGACATAGGGCCGTCCCACGGCCGCCAGCATCCCGATTCCGGCCGGAGTCAGGCGGGTACCGGTCGTCAGTACCGGAGCGCCGCACCGCACATCCTCTCCGGCCCGCCTAATATCATTACCCGGCTTGACCGGGCCTTTTACAACCACGACATCACCGAGTTCATCAACCAGTTCCCGGCGGATTACGGCATCGATGCCGTCGGGGACCGGAGCCCCGGTCATGATCCGCACGGCAGAATCCGGCGGCAGATCCCCATTCCAGAAACTACCGGCCGGGATCTCGGCAACCACCGTCAGCCGGACGGGATTTGCAGCCGTAGCGAAAGCACAATCATCGGCTCGAACTCCATAACCGTCCATAGCCGAATTGTCCCGGGGCGGCAGGTCGCGGTCAGCCGTCACATCCTCGGCCAGAATCCTTCCCAGAGAGGAAAGCAGATCGACCTTTTCAGCCGGCAACCGCTCCTTTACGTCATCCAGGATAAGCTCCCGGGCCCGCTCCACCTCGATAAATTTTTCCATTTCACCCCAACCGTAAATCACTGAAAAAACCAATAAATCAGATCCAACACGGCAACCCTAGCAGAGGCCGGAAAACAAGTCAAGAAAGGCTCCCATCTTGCGACTTGACATCACTGCCCAAATCATCTACAAGCCGACCTGACAATCGTGCGCCCCCATAGCTCAGGTGGATAGAGCGACGGATTCCTAATCCGCAGGCCGCGTGTTCGAGTCGCGCTGGGGGCACCAACAAAAAATAGGCGCCAGGTGTTTTGTGACACCCGGCGCCTATTTTTTCGTGTCGCACCCGCAATTATAACCTAAAACAGTCGAATCGCATAACAGCGGGACCTCATCCCCCCACGCAGCAACTACCTTACCGGACCTGTTTCAAACTACGATAATAGCTGTCACAGTTATAGACGGCAGCCAGGGGATTGTGGCCTAGAACCCGATCTTTGACCGCCAGAATCGTGCAGGGGGCCTCGGCATGACGCAAAAACATCGAATCGTGCCCCACGCAGAGGCCGAGCAGAATGTTGAAATCGGTTCGAGCCCGGTTCACAACCAGAGCCTGGGTAACCGGATTGCACATCGCTTCAGGCTCATCGGGCACGATCTTCTGTTTACCGTCCAAGCCGATAAGTTCCTTGTCACGACACCCAACCTTGCAGATCACTGAAACCACCTCGAATCCCCAACCGGAATAAAGTTCCGCCACAATCTTAGCTTCCCGACGCAACCCCACGCAAAAAGCCAGACCCAGCCTGGAAAAGTTCATTTTCCGGGAAAATTCGGCGATCTCCTCGATCCGGGTTTTACAGGGCCGTACCCGGGCGTAACCTTTCTCCCGCCCGGCGTAGCCCTCGGCTTCCTGGATCGAAGCCTGACGGGCGAATTCCAGCATCCCGCTTTCCCGATAGAGTTTCATCCCCTCTTCCGCGAGAAGGGGCAGATCGCGGGTCGGACAGAACCCGGGTGCCCGCCCCTCCGGGTTCCGGCACAAACGCTCTGCCACGGGGAAGGGGCAACGGGCGCAATCACTGTAGTCTTCACTCATATTCATTCTGCTCCGTTCTATATTTTTGCATGCCGAACTCAATCGGCACACTCCTTATTCTTGGATGATATCAGAAACACCCTATCTTAAGAAACAAAAAAGCCCAGCAAAAATTTGCCGGGCCTTTTTGTTTCTAAATTCAT
>JAADEO010000064.1 GCA_013153415.1 Deltaproteobacteria bacterium | reverse complement strand
AGTTCCCAGTTGGAGGAGAATTTGCCGGCGCTGATCGGCAGGTTGTCGGTATGTCCCTTGATGGCGATATAGAAATCGTGGTTCTTCAAAGCGATATCGACAATCTTATCGAGAGTCTGATAGGCCCGGGGGTTGATCTCGGCCGAACCGCTGTCGAACATGACCTTGCCACCGATCCGCAGCAGGGCCCCGTCTTCACCCATGTCGACAACCGTCGAATTACTTAAATGCTCTTCCCTGATGATCTCCTGGAGTTCGCTGGCGACGCTCTTTTGCTCCGGCAGAAGGTTCATGACCGCGTCCCCACCCGACTTCTCGCCCTCGCCCTGGACCTCGGCCAAAGGCACCGAAACCCCGAGACCGAAACGGATCTCGTTCATGATCGAGCGGAACTTCTTGTTGTCGACGCTGCTGATCGAAAACAGCAACACGAAAAAACAGAGCAGCAGGGTACTCAAATCGGCGAAAGTCGCCAGCCACTCGCTGCCACCCTCCTCTTCCGGTTCGGTAAAATGCCCTCTCTGCTTCTCACTCATCGCCTACTCAGCCTCCCGGGCCGGAGCCTGACGTTTGAACAGTTCATCTTCAACCTGCTGGCGGCTGCCCGGCGGCAGGAAAGAGGAGAGTTTTTCGTAAACCAGCAGAGGATTGTTGGATTCGAGTATCGACCGCGCTCCCTCGAAGATGATCTCCAAAAGCAGCACTTCGCGGGCGGTACGGGCCTTGAGCTTGCCGGATATGGGCAAAAAGAACATGGTCGCCAGCAGGGAACCGTAGAAAGTGGTGAGCAGGGCCACGGCCATGGCCGGACCGATGGTCTCGGGATTCTCGAGGTTGCTGAGCATCTGCACCAGGCCGATCAGGGTTCCCAGCATTCCGAAGGCGGGAGCGATGTTGCCCATCTTGCGGAATACCTCCTGAGGAATGTAGTGCCGGGCCCGCAGGGAATCGATCTCGATCGAGAGGGTGTTGGCGATCATCTCCTTTTCGGCCCCATCGGCGATCATCTGGCAGGCCTTGCGCAGAACCTGGTTTTCGGTGTTGACGTCCTGGAGGATCATGATCCCCTTCTTACGACAGACTTCGGCCAGTTGGATCATCATTTTGACGACGTCCTCGGGTTTTTCCTCCTTGTCGAGAAAGACCACGAGTACCGATTTGAAGGCGGTAACGATATCACCGAAGGGAAAATTGAAAAGGGTCGCGGCCAGAGTACCGCCAACCACGACCATCAACCCGGGCAGGTTGAAAAAAAGCGCCAGCGAACCACCCTGGAAGATAGCCCCGGCAATCAGGGAGATCCCGGCCAGAATACCGACAAAGGTTGCTATATCCATAAAAATCTCCCGTACAGAGAAGTCTTGAGCGATACCGAGGAGAAGTAGACTCCCGGCGGCAGGCTGGGAAACAGACCGGAGCCGGCCTGTAAGCCGAATTCTGTTTTTCCGCGGCGGACGCGGAAACGGTGACCATTCATCTAGGATCGCGGTCGCCCGCGACCTCAAGCAGCCTACCCGTTTCGCCGGACCCGGCCGCAACCGGGCCCTGAGACGAGCAACCTCACTCCCCGGTAAAGGGGAAAGCGAAACCTATTTGGCCTTGCACCGGATGGGGTTTACCGATCTGCCGATGTCACCACCGGCAATGGTGAGCTCTTACCTCACCTTTTCACCCTTACCCCCGTAAACGGAGGCGGTCTGTTTTCTGTGGCACTGGCCTGCCGGTCGCCCGGACTTCGCGTTACGAAGCATCCCGCTCTGTGGTGTTCGGACTTTCCTCCCGTTCCCGTGGCGCCGAAACGCCCGGAAACCGGCGATCACCCGGCCGACTCCGGCCTGTTTCCCAGCCTGCCGCCGTGGTCACGCAATCACAGGCTACTTATCGGATTCGTTACTGGTAACCATGATTCGCTGACAATTGGGACAGCTCAAAAGTTCCTGACCCTTCAGCAGATTATTGTAAACCTGGGGTGGAACGTTGACATTGCAGCCCCGACAGGTGCCGTTTTCAGCCACGACCACGGCATCTTTGAAACGTTTGCGGATACGCTGATAACGACGCAGGAAAACCTCGTTGATCTCTTTGGTTTTGCTGGTACGACCCTTCTCGCCGGCCTTGATTTTGCGCTCCAGAGCAGCTATCTGGGAAGCGACTTCTTTCTCCTTGGCCGCGAGTTCGGCCTGCTTGGCCTCCAGTTCCTTGTCGTTGTCGGCAATCTGCTCCTTGATCGAATCGATCTCCTCGATCAGGCCCTGGAGTTCGACCTCCTGCTTTTCAACCAGCTTCTGATTATGTTCAAGCTCTTTGAGAACCGCGAAATACTCTTTATTGTTGGAGATCTGGGTGATCTTTTCCTTCGACTGGGCGATCAGACCTTTGAGCCTTTCCACCACATCCCGCAGATCCCGTCGTTCAACCTCCTTGGCTGCCAGCTCCTGCTGGTACTCCTGCCCGGCGGCCTCGAGCAGGGAGATATCCTCCTTGATGTTGTCGAGACCGGGTGCAAAACTCTGCTGGGTATCGCGGATCTGATCCAGACCGGCATCTATCTCCTGCAGTTCCCGCAGCAGCTGCATCTGTTTTTCCAAAGTTTTACCTCCTTCGATAAATATCATCAATTATAAACGCTCAGCCTCGATCAAACCCGGGCGAGTCGCAACAAAAACCATCCAATTTCCTTCAGAACCAGCACGTCGCTAAGCGGCCGCAACACAACTACTCAGCAAACTTCCCAGGGCTCGTGCTCATTCCGGGTTACACTTACCGGCAGGGATATGCCGTTGTTTTCCGCAAACTCGCGGCACCAGGCGGCACAGACCTCGACGATCGGAAATTCGGTCGCGAAATGACCGGCATCGAGAAGTGCCATTCCGCCCCGGTCGAGCACCTCGCGGGCCTCATGATACTTGACATCGCCGGTCAGATAGAGATCGGCCCCGGCGGCCAGGGCATCGGGATAGAGAGAAAAACCGCTGCCCCCGCAAAGAGCTATGCGTTTCAAACGCCGGTTACGATCCCCGCCAATCAGCCTGAGACCCGAAACCTTGAGCCGGTCGGACACCCGGGCGGCAAACTCGGCCACCGTCAACTCCTCACCAAGTTCCCCGATACGCCCCAAACCCACCTTTGCCGCACCCGGAAGCTGCAAAGCCAAAAGATCATAGGCCGGGACCTCGTAAGGGTGGGACTCGAAAAGAGCCGCCAACACCCGGTCGAGAGACTCCGGTTCGCAGACGGTCTCAAAACGGATTTCATCCACCAGGTTGCGGCGACCGATCTCGCCCCGTTCCGGGTGGCTGCCGTTTTCAGGAAAGAAACTGCCGACCCCGGCCGAACGAAAAGCGCACTCCCGGTAACGCCCCTCGCCCAAGCGACCCGCCCCGGCCGCAAACAGGGCATCCTCAACAGTCGTCAGGGCCTCTTCAGGTACGAATGTCACCAGTTTGTAAAGCTTTTCGACCTCGGGCTTCAGGGGGCGGGAATTTTTGACACCGAGAATCCGGGCCAGCTCGGCGCTGACCCCTCCCTCAATCTTGTCGAGATTGGTATGCGCACTGTAAACGGTGATTTCCGACTCCACCAGGGTCTTGACCAGGTTCCCGGGGAAAACATCGAGATCGATATTTTTCTCCGGCTTAAAGAACAGCGGATGGTGACTGAAGATGAAATCGGCACCCACCTCCCGGGCTTCGGCGACCACTTCCGGAGTTACATCCAGGCAGCATACAACTCCCTTGAGAGTCTGCCTCCGACTTCCGATCTGCAGGCCACAATTGTCCCATTTTTCACTCAAGCGGACGGGAATCCGGCGGTCGAACCAGGCGATCAGATCGCCATGTCTAAGCTCCGGGTCAGAGATAGCGACAGCCATTAAAATCCTCCCGGAAGCATAAAAAAAGTGCACCCTTTCCGGGTGCACTCTTTTCTTTCTTTTTTCGCGGGTCCGGTTTTCTCGCCCCGACCGCAATCACCATCTGATATGTAAACAGGCAATTTTCCGTCAATCCGCATCAGATCTCTAATTGCGGGAATAAACCCCACAACTCATACGTGCCTTACGGCCCGCAAATAAGTGCTCTTATCAGAATTGTTTTCTTGTTTTGTCAAACCGGAAAACAATCTGCGAAACACTAAAAACCGACCCCGCTCACCTATGCCGGGGGCTCATTCCGGTTGAAAAAATGATGGGCCCACCTGGGTTCGAACCAGGGACCTACCGGTTATGAGCCGGTGGCTCTTCCAGCTGAGCTATAGGCCCACAGCACCATCAAAATGAAGCTTTCTTTTTAGACCGATTACGATAGTTTTGTCAAGGATAAAAGCACGTCCGGCAATCACCGACAACCATTTTACGGCTTGCATCGAGTCGGCGCTTATGCCATAAGAGCGCTCGATGAAGGACCCGTCATAACGACAAGCTCCCTACCCAAACCCTGTGACAGCGGAATCCATGACCACCAATCACCATTCGAGCACCGATTTCATCGAGCGCAGCCAAGCTCTGGAAGAGCTTCTCCAGCGCCTGGAAAGCCTGGGTTTCAGCGATAATGAGCACCTGGTCCGCTGGCGCCGGACCCTGCCCGAACTGGCCCGCTATCGGAGCAGTTTCAGTCTGCCGCTGACTTGCATCGGTCCGGTCAAATCGGGCAAAAGCACATTAATCAACACCCTGGCCGGGGCCGACCTGCTGCCCACCGGAGCCGGAATAACCACCAGTTTCCCGACCACGGTCAGTGCCGGCCGGACCTTTTCCGCCCGCATCATCCTCCAGCCGGAAACAGCAGTCAAGCAACTCTTCTCCCGGGCAGTCGCCCTGCTTTTCAGTGAACAATACAGCGACCATCCACCGCTTCTCGAAGAGGCGGCCGAGCGCCAGAAAATCAGTCGCCTGCTGGACGACTACCGCGACCGGGGCAACCTCACCCGGCATGGCATTTTCAATGAATCCTACCGCCTGCTACGCAACCTCATCGCCGGCGCCGACCAGGTTCTGATTTACTATCGCAAGGGAGAAGTCAATTTTACGATCAGCGATCCTCAAGACCAGCGTTACCGGACCTTCATTCGTGACGAAGCCCTCTCCCCCTACCTGCAGGAGGTTGCGATCCAGGCGCCGCTGAAACTGCTGCCCCCCTATCTCTCCCTCCGGGATCTGCCCGGTCTCGACACTCCCAATCCGAGCCACCAGGGGATCATCATCCAGCAGGTCAGCGAGAGTCCGGCCCTGATCTACGTCATCAGCAGCCGGATCGGCCTCAGACAGGCCGACTATCAGCTGCTCGAACACCTGCGGCGCCTGGGTCTGGAAACCCGACTGCTGTTCGTTCTCAATCTCGATCTCGATGAACACCGCGACCGGGCCGCGGCCGCAGCCATGGCCGAGCGTTGCCGGAATGAACTCCACGAACTGGGTTTCACCCAGCCGCTCTTTGCTTTTTCTGCCCTGGCCCTCCATTTCAGCCAGGTGGAAACCGCAGTCCTCAGCCAAGCCGACCGGCAACGCCTGCAACGCTGGAGAGAAGAAAAAGAGAAACTCGCATTTTCCGAAAGCGGAGCCCGGGACTTCCTGGACCACCTGGCCGAACTGGGCCGCAACGAAGCCGCCACCGCCCTGATCGAACATAGTGAAAAACGCCTGCGCCAGATCATCGGCGGAGCACTGGGACTGGTAAGATCCGAAATCGAACGCCTGCAGGGCAGCAGCCGGAAACTGGCCGCCGACCGGAGCCAGCGACAGGAGGAGCGCAAAACTCTGGCCAAGCTCCTCAAGGAGATCGAGCATATAATCGACGGAGCCTGCAACGAGACCGAGAAATACTGCTTTACCAGAACCTCCCGCTGGATCGAGCGCCGGGACGATTCGGGACTGTTGCGGAAACTGGCCGGGATCGTGCAAAGCTACAAGCCGCCCCTGGAACAGCTGCCGGAGAAATACCGCAATCCCCTGACCCCGATCAAGATCATCAACAACCACTTCCAGCTCACCATCCCGCCCCGGCTCGAAGAGACGACCACGGTTGAAACCCTGCGTTTCATGACCGATCTGCAACAAGAGATCAATCAGCGCTTGCTGGATGGCTGTACTCCCCTGTTTGTCATCTGCGAACGTTTCAGCGGCCGGGAGAACTCTGGCCCGCAGGATCTGCCGCTACCGGTCAGAATCGATCTCGAGCTGCCGGCATTCGTCATGTTCAGCGAAGTCGAAAAACGTTTCGCCCTGATCGACCGGATTCGCGAGTTCACCTCCCTGTGGAGCCGCAAGCTCTGGAACCGGCGCCAGTCCGCCGCAGAACTCCATGGCCGGCAGCTGATAAAAGAAACCCTGCGGGAGCTGCCGCGATGGCTGAGCAATTATGGTGAACAGTTGAAATACGCCTACCTGCGCCGCCATCTCGAGGAGTGCCGGAAACTGATCGGGGCCTTTTTCAGCGACCTGCTGGCCGGCAGTGGACGGGAGCTGGAATGTGGCGAGGAGAAAAGCGCCGAGAATCGGGAGGAGATCAACCGGAGATTACAGGAGCTGGAGAAACTGGCCGTGAAACTGGGCCAGATGAAAACTGAACAGAATGATCAGACTTAAAACCTGAGTAACAGCTCAGTGCCAACTTGTTCCGATCGATTCTGGTATTTTCGATTTTCCGGTTCAGGAAACCGGGAAAGTTTCCGGCGAAAGCAGTTATTTACGATTTATCCCCGCATCAGACAACTATGTCGATATGCCGGGTGACTTTTCCAGGCGCTTTCAGGTCATCGGCCGTTTCGGCTTCATCAGCCCGCTCTTCGGCGTCACCCTCCGCTTCCCCAGCTTCATTTTCCTGCCGCTGTTGTCGGGCTTCCCGCTCGTGAATTTCGACCGTGTCACTTTCGGCCAACGACTGAACCTGTTTTTCCTTGACCTTCTTCTCTTCCTGCTGGCGGGCGGCCAGTTTCCCCTGTTCGACTTCGGCTCCGTGGGCTCCGGCCTGCTGGATCTTGCCGACCGCATCGATCTGCATCATGATCTGTTGCAAATCACCAACCCGCATAACCTTACCCCCCGTCGTAATTGCTCAGAGTCAATTTGTTCCGGGAGACAAGCCGAGCTGGTTACCCACCCCCCCCCAGAAAGGTCGCCGCTGACCACTACTTTGAGATTATAGACGATCAGGAAGGAATTTGCAATCGCTGCACGGCCAGGGTCCGGCCGCTCTTTTCATCGATCTCGGCGATCAGGGCTCCGAGCCAGGGTTCGCTCTTTTCAACTTCGTAGCGTTGCGGTTTGCCATTGAGGAATTTTTCGATCACCCGGTCGGCCTTCATGCCGATCACCGAGTTGCGGCCGCCAACCATGCCGACATCAGTGATATAACCGGTGCCCCGGGGAAGAATCCGCTCATCCGCGGTCTGCACATGGGTGTGGGTTCCGACCAGCAGGGAGATCTGGCCGTCGAGGTAGGTAGCCAGGGCGTTTTTCTCCGACGTGGTCTCGGCGTGGAAATCGACGATCACCACCGGAGTTTCCTGCCGCAGCCGGGCCGCCAGCTCGCGGCCGGCCCGGAAAGGGCAATCGGCCGGGCCGAGAAAAACCCGGCCGGCGAGGTTCATGACCCCGACCTTGATCTCGGGACGCCGTTCGAGCCCGATAACGATACCGCCTTCGCCCAAACCTTCGACCGGATAGTTGGCCGGCCGCAGGAGACGATAGTTCTGGACCAGATAGGGCTCGATCTCCTTCTGGTCCCAGATATGGTTGCCGCTGGTCAGAACATCGATACCGAGCGCGAAAAGCTCATCGGCAATCCGCGGCGTCAGGCCAAATCCCCCGGCCGCGTTTTCGGCGTTGGCGATCACCAGGTCGAAATCGTGTTCGCTCTGCAGGCCCGGCAACAGGCCGGCCACGGCCCGCCGGCCGGGCCGGCCGATAATGTCCCCGATGAAGAGCAATTTAATCACAGGGAGACGACCTTTCTCACTTGGCGATGCCGAAAGCCCGGGTTTCGCGGATCACCGTCACCCGGATCTGGCCGGGATAGGTAAGCTCTTTTTCGATCTTGTTGGCAATATCACGGGAGAGGATTACCGCATCCTCGTCACTGATATCCTCGTGGTTGACCATGACCCTGACATCGCGACCGGCCTGGATGGCGAAAGTTTTTTCCACTCCTTTGAAAGAGTTGCCGATCTCCTCCAGAGCCTCGAGACGCTTGATGTAGGCATCGAGCATCTCCTTACGGGCGCCGGGACGGGCGCCGGAAAGAGCATCGGCGGCCTGCACCAGAACATCGAGCGGATGCTTGACCTCGACATCGCCGTGATGCGCCTCGATCGCCTGCACGACTTCAGGGGCTTCCCCGTAACGGCGGGCGAAATCGGCCCCGATAACCGCATGCGAACCCTCGATCTCGTGGTCGACGGCTTTGCCCAGATCATGCAAAAGACCGGTCCGGCGGGCCACCTTGTTGGGAAGTTTCAGTTCATCGGCCATCATCCCGCAGATAAAGGCGACCTCGACCGAATGTTCGTAGATATTCTGAGTATAGCTGGTCCGGTACTTGAGCCGGCCGACCATGCGTACCAGCTCGGGATGCATCCCGTGGATACCGAGATCGAAAATCGCTTTCTCCCCGGCCTCCTTGATACTCTGATCGATCTCCTGCTGGACCTTGGCGACGATCTCCTCGATCCGGGCCGGATGGATCCGGCCGTCTCCGATCAGCCGTTCGAGAGCATGTTTGGCAACCGCCCGGCGAACCGGATCGAAGGATGAGATGATCACCGCTTCGGGGGTATCGTCGATAATCAGGTCGACCCCGGTGGCGGCCTCGATCGCCCGGATATTGCGTCCTTCGCGGCCGATAATCCGGCCCTTCATCTCGTCTCCGGGCAGATTGACGACCGAGACCGTGCGTTCGGAAGCGTAATCGCCGGCATAACGCTGCACCGCCTGGGCGATAATCTTGACGGCCCGTTTTTCGGCCGTTTCCTTGGCCTCATCTTCAATCTGCTTGATACGTTTGGCGGATTCGTGCTTGGCCTCGTCCTCCATCATCTTCATCAGGCGTTCCTTGGCCTCGGTCTGGGTCAGGCCGGCGATCGCTTCGAGTTTATCCCGTTCCTGCTGGAGCAGGGCCTGAACCTCTTTTTCCCGGGCCTGAACATTCTTTTCCCGCTGGGCCAGGCTCTGTTCCCGCCGACTGAGGTCGTTCTCCTTCTTGTCGAGATTCTCGGTCCGCCGTTCCTGATTCTCCTCCTTGACCAAAAGTCTCTTTTCGAGCTGCTGGATCTCCTTGCGGCGCTCGACCATATCGGCTTCGAAATCCGACTTGGCCTTCAAAACGATATCCTTGGCCTGCAAGGCCGCCTCTTTGCGTAGCAGGTCGGCCTCTTTGTGGGCCTCGCTCAGGATCAGGTCGGCTTCCTTGCGCGAAACATCGTAGCTCTTTTCCGCCATCTTGCGGTAAAGCAGACAGCCGCCGCCGAAAGCCAGGATCACAAGAACAATTTCAATAAAAATCTCCATCGCAAATTCTCTCCTTATTTTATTACCGCCCCTGGCCTGGAAGCGTCAACACGACAACCACCGGCCACCGGACAGCTCCCGTTTCCATCTCGGATACGGGAATTATCCGCCGCGTCGATCCGCGACGGGTTGCAGTCTTCATAAATCAGGGAAAGAGAGATAAAGCGGGAAAGGCAAATGCGGCGGGAAAACTCGACGGAAAGGGGAAACGGTAACGCCCCTTCCATTCACTGACCCGATCCGGGGGAATAACGTAAAACCGCCATGCGGTCGGCGGCGACCCCGGCTATCTGGAAACGGCCTCGGCTTTCAGAACGATACAGCCCGCGACCTGAAGGGTTCCTCAGGGAAAGAACCAGATCATCCGGCTGACAATGCACTCTCATCTTCAACATCCATCCGCTCCCGCCAGCTCGAGACTGAACGAAAACCACGGAAAAAACTGCAAGTACATTAAACTGTTCTGAAAGATTGCGACCGGCAATCAGACTTCAACACTCATCCGGACCCCAATACGGCTTGTCCCCGTTCCCGGGCCCGGGGTCCACTCGATCTCTCTGACTATCGACGATTTCACCGAAAACGGCCGGCTGAAAGGCCTGATATATCATTTTCCGCCATCAACAGCGGTTCCGAAAAACCGGTTAATCCGGTACTCCTTACAGGATACCGGGCTGAACGCTTCTTATTCGCACCGGCAATGAAATCGTCTTTTATTAAAAAGCGGCTCTGGCCGCGTATAACTTCTGATGCGGGGACAGGCCCCACAACTCAAATGAGCCTTTACGGCCCGCAAACAGGCAACTCTTATCACGCCCGGAGACACCGGGCCGCGGTGGTAAACCTCCGGGGTCGCCCCTTTTGAGGGCAACCCCGTAGGCCTCCCCCAAATTACCGTGTAAGTGCTTTCTTTGAACCTTAAATCTTAATATCGGCGGTCTTGACCCCTTCAGGACTCTCCCTACCCAAAAATAAGGAGGTACACACCAGGATCAGTGACCACCCTGTAAGTTAAAAGGTGTTGGCTCAAAAAAATGATCACTTATCACGTATAATACAGGGGAGATTAGACTATCTTCCCGAAAATAGATTATACGGCCTCGACATCACCTACGACCGCCAGCTCCGCCAGAAGTCTTTCCGATCGCTCCTGAATTTCAAGCAACTCCCGGTGATGGTTCAGATATTCATCGGAGATGTTCAAGAGCGCCAGGATCAGGAGCCTGGCATCGGTCACTCCCGGTCGGCGTTCCTGCTCGGCCCGCCGGTCCAGCTCTTCCAGGCGCCGGTTGACCAGGACTTCGACTTCCCGCACCCGTCGGCTGTCAGCCTCGGTACGGAAGGTATACTGTTTCCCCCGGATGGTAATGGTTATATGTTTTTTTTCAGCTCCCATTCATTCCCGGAAGAACCTGCTCGCTTTTACTCTCCCGCCCGCTTTCATCCAGACACTCATCGATCTGCCGCAAGAGTGATGCGACCCGGCCGTCAACCGTCGAGAAAGCCCCTTCGAGCTGCCGGATGCGGGCTTCCAGCTCACTGACTTTTGCAGTTTTGGCCGCCAGCTCCCGGCGCAGGAGCTCCCGCTCCTCGACTACTTCACCGTAGCGCCGGGCGAGCTGCAGGGCTTTTTCCTCCAGACGGCCGAAGGTTTCCAGAACACTGTCGTTAACTACTGCATCCGGGTTTTCGATATCCATATATATCCTGCCAGAGAGCCGAGCCGGCAAGCGGCCTACATACCCAACTGTTTTTCGATTTCGTCAATACGTTTGCGCAACTGCTCCAGTTCAGCTTCGCCGAGCGCCTGCTGGGCCCTTTTCTGCAACTGGAGCAACTGCATCTCCAGGGAGTAGTCCCGGCATCCATAACGCCGGGGAGACTCCCCGACCCGATATCCAGAACCTTCCGTCAAACCTTTTCCCGCCTCCTTGAGTTGTCGCTTATATGAAAAGTAGCATACGCCTCTTTATACTGTCAATGTTTTTTGCGAAAAACACGATCCCGGAAGAATGGCCGGCCAGTGTTCTCTCTACGTATCTTTCCGCTCAGCGGTCCATAGGCGCCCCTGGAAGCTGCCATGTTCACGCTGGAAACGGTCCAGATGCTGTAAGACCTGCAGTTTATTCCGGGCCCAGTCGGGAGCCACGAAGATATCCCGGTAGCCCTCTGCCGTCAGGCGCTGGACGACGACCTGCGGCGGCAGGCGCTCGAGAAAACCGGCGACCCGGAACACATACTCATCACGGCTCAAAAGAGAGAAGGGAGAGGCCTGGTAATCGGCATGAAGAGGGGTTCCCGCAAGCAGCAGAAGGGAGTGGATTTTGATCCCGTCCAAAGGCAGACCGGCCAGGAATTCGGCGGTCGCGAAAACCATCTCCCGACCCTCCCAGGGCAACCCGATTATGACATGAACGCAAAGCCTGATCCCCCGGCCGGCGGCCAGCCTGACAGCGGCGACAAACTCTTCAAGAGTGTGCCCCCGGTTAATCCGGGCCAGGCTTTCGGCATGCATCGTCTGCAAACCGTATTCAAGCCAGACATCATATTTGCGGGCATAACCGGCCAGCAGATCGATCACTTCGG
>JAADEO010000062.1 GCA_013153415.1 Deltaproteobacteria bacterium | reverse complement strand
CCGCACCGGACGCACGACCCGCAGCAGAAACCAGATCAAGAGCAGAACCAGAAAAACATGGGTCAACAAAGAGACCGTGGTAGCCGCCATCGAACCCGGGATGAAGATCAGCAAGACAATCGAGACCAGGCTGACAATGATCAACAGGATGAAAAAATAGACAACCTGCAAACGGGAGAAAAAATCAATAAACAACCCGGTTCCTCCCTTCCCTTTTCGCCTGGTAGAGCTTGTCGTCGGCCCGGGTCACCAGTTCACCGGGATCTTTCATCCAGGCAGCCAGGGCCGCAACCCCGAGACAGATTGTCAGACTACCCTCGGTCTGGCCCTCGAGCAGGGGCTGACGCGCCTGCCCCGGGAATTCGGCAGCCTCGATCTCGCGCCGGAAACGTTCCGCCGCGCAGACCGCATCTGCAAGCCCGTCATGGCAGAGGACCGCGAATTCTTCGCCCCCGTAACGGGCGACGATGTCGCTGTGCCGGGCGTTGGCCAAGAGAACGTCGGCAACCTTCTGCAACACCCGGTCTCCGGCCGGATGACCGTGGGTGTCGTTATAGTATTTGAAATTGTCGATGTCGATCATGATCAAAGAAAGATCGCCATGGGTGATATAACGCCGCCGACGCTGAAATTCCTCTTTCAGGCGCTGCTGAAAATAGCGGTGATTGTAGAGCCCGGTCAAACCATCGGTTATCACCAGCTTCTGCAGGGCCTCCTCCTTCTCCCGCAACTCGGCAATCAGGATGGCCTGTTGGAAAGCGGTCTCCCGCAGGATCTCGGCAACGCTGCGATCGCCGTGGTTGCCGGTCAGCAGGCTGTCGAGGCGTTCCTTGAGAATCCGCACCTCTTCCCGGGAACGAAGCAGTTCCCGCTCCAATTCACCCCGGGAAAGTCCGGCCAGTTCCGCAAACCCCTCTCTGCTTCTTTCTTCAACCACGATACCGGTCACCAAAAAAAAATTGCCTGGAATATCTTTCTCTGCTATAGGCCGCGGGGCGTGATGGCATGCCCCCGTTTCTTCCGATTTAATACTTTAAGATAAGTAAAAACTCAACCCGTAAAACAGCAGAAGTCGACAAAAACGCATTTTATATGACCAGCATCGGCAACCACTCTCCCCAACCTGCGGATTCCCTTGTCGAACCCCGGGTCATCCCCCGGGCCCAGCACCCGATATCCCGCAAGAAGATAGCTCCCAATGCCGTAAAAATTCTTTATCGTCTCAAGAACAACGGCTTCACCGCCTATCTCGCTGGCGGGGCCGTGCGCGACCTGATGCTGGGCAAGACTCCGGCCGACTTCGACATCGTCACCGACGCCACCCCGAGACAGATCAAACGACTCTTCCGCAACTCCCGGATCATCGGCCGCCGCTTCCGTCTGGTTCATATCTATTTCTACCGCTCCGAGCGCCCGAGTCCGCAGATCTTCGAAGTCGCCACCTTCCGCCGGCCTTTCACCCCCGAGCAGGATGATCCGGAGATCCTGGAGCAGGAACCCTCCCTGGCCAACAATCTCTTCGGAACCCCGGCTGAAGACGCCATCCGCCGGGATTTCACGATCAACGCCCTCTTCTACAACATCGCCGATTTCACGGTTGTCGACCACGTCAACGGCCTAGCCGATCTCGAGCAGGGGATCATCCGGATCATCGGCGATCCGGATCGGCGTTTCGCCGAAGATCCGGTCCGGATACTGCGGGCCCTGGAGTTCTCCTGCCGGCTCGGCTTTACGATCGAGGAAAAAACCGCCCGTTCCCTGAGCAGTGAGGCTCCCTCCCTGAACACGGTTCCGGCAGCCCGGCTGCGGGAGGAATTACGGGGATTCTACTGCAAAAAGAATACCGCTGCAGTTCTCGAGGCCGGCCAGCGATACCAGGTCAATCCCCACTGGCTGCCGGAAATCGTCATCGCCGGCCTTGACGACGCACTGCCCATTCTCCGCCGGGCGGAAGAGTTCTTTCCCCACCGTGATAACGACCGGGAACTCGAACGCGTAGTCATCACCGCTCTCATCTTTCCGGCTCTGCTCAACGAATATCCGGTCAATTCCGAGGTCCGCCTCAACCTGGTTCAGGAGAAGGTCGAAGAATTGCTCACCCCCCTCAACCGGCGCTTCAACCTGCCCCGGGTCCAGCGCTATGCGATCCGGGACATCCTGACCATCTTCTACCGCCTGAGCCGGGGAGACAAGAGAATCAAGCAGTTGCTCAAACGAGAAAACTTTTTCACTGCGCTCTTTTTCTATGCCGTGGTCGCCACGGCTTCCGGCGAGCAGGCCGCCAATCTCGCTTTCTGGCTGCAACGCCGGGAACGCCTCAACCGGCACCCCGAAGCCCGGGGCCGCGATTATGGGAAACTGCTGGCCTCAGCCAGCATCACTGCCGGGTATCAGCCATGAAGCCACGACTCAACCTGGGCCGCATCGACTACCTCAACTGCCGCCCCCTCTACGAAAAGCTGCAGGCAGCCGCTGATAATGAAACCTACGTTCTCTGCAGCGGCAACCCGGCCCAGCTCAATTACAAACTCGAAACCGGGGAGATCGATATCAGTCCTTCATCGTCGATCCTGCCGGCCACCAGCCGGGAGAACAGCTATTTCATTCTCCCGGATATCGCTATCGCCTCAACCGCCCGGGTCCACAGCGTTCTGCTTCTCAGCCGGCGACCGCCGGCTGAACTTACCGGCAGCCGCATCGCCCTGACTTCGCACTCGCTGACCTCGACCTTCCTGCTCCGCATCATCCTTTTCAAATTCCTGGGGCTCGACCCGGCAACCATCTCCTTCACCACCAGAGAATTCGCGCCCGCCATGGAGTGCGAGGCGGCCCTGGTCATCGGCGACCAGGCCCTGCAACACTACCATCAGCCACCGACGGGATTTCAGACTTACGACCTCGGCCACCTCTGGCACCATTTTACCGGTTTGCCTTTCGTCTACGCCCTCTGGATCGGCCGCCGGGAAATCCTGGCGCAAAAACAGGAGGCCCTTGCAACCCTCCATGGACAGCTGTCGGCAATCATTGCCGAACTGCCCCGTGACCTGGAAAATTTGAGTCGGACTTTGGCCCCCGAAACCATGTTCAGCGCCCGCCAACTTCGGCTTTACTGGCAGGAAGCGATCTCCTACCGACTCGATGACAAGGCCCTGGCCGGGCTGCAGCTCTTTTACGAAAACGCCTATGAACTGGGTCTGATCGACCGTATTCCCGAACTGCTTTTCTTCCCGCCCTCCCGCTGAACCCCCGGGTGGAATTCATCCCGCTTGCTTTCCCAACTGATTTGGGTTACAAAAAGACCATGAATCGGCAATCATTTTCCATTCCCCTCAGCCAGGCCGTCGCCGAGCTCGGAACCCTTCTCGATCAGGTCACCGAAAAGTGCGCTCCAGCCCTGAACGCAGCCGCAGAAACCTGCACCAGGGCTTTGCAGAACGGCCATAAGGTCATCTTTTTCGGCAACGGCGGCAGTGCGGCCCAGGCCCAGCATCTGGCAGCCGAGCTGATCAACCGTTTCTGTTTCGACCGCGCTCCGCTGGCAGCCCTGGCCCTGACCCCCGATGCCGCCGTCACCACCTCGATCGGTAACGACTACTCCTTCAGTGAAATCTTCAGCCGCCAGCTGAGCGGGCTGGGCCGGGCCGGCGACGTGGCCGTCGCCCTGAGTACCAGCGGCACCTCGGACAACATCACCACGGCTCTGCTCAAGGCCCGGGAGCTGCAGATGCACACCGTCGCCTTCCTCGGCCGTGACGGCGGCGAGGCGCTGGCCCTGTGCGATAACGCCATCCTGGTAGAGGGACAGAACACCGCTCGCATTCAGGAGGCCCACCTGCTGCTCGGGCACCTGCTCTGCGAAACCATTGAAAAAAGCATTTTCCCCACATGAAAACACCCGAACTCGATAAAAATCGCCTTGCCACCTACTCCCTGCTCGACCGTCCCAGCAAGGTTTCGGTCTCGGCGTTTGCCGACGAATTGACCGGCCGGGAAACCCCGGGGGAGCTGATCGGCAAGCTGTCCGACTTTCTGGCCGCCAGGGATTTGAAGGAGCTGGTCGCAGCTCTGGTCGACGCCTATCGCCGACAGAACCTGGTTATGCTCGCCATGGGGGCCCACGTCATCAAGGTCGGATTGAACCCGCTGGTCCTGCAACTCGTCAGAAAAGGAGTCATTCAGGCCCTGGCTTTGAACGGTGCCGGAATTATCCACGATTTCGAGCTGGCCTACGCCGGACATACATCCGAAGAGGTCAGTGCCGGAATCAGCGGCGGCAACTTCGGCATGGCCCGGGAAACCGGCGAGTTCCTCAACCGGGCGATCAGTGCCGGCAACCGCGACGGTCTCGGCCTCGGCCAGGCCGTCGGCCGGATGATCCAGGAAGAAAAGCTGCCTTACCGGGAGACCAGCCTGCTGGGCGAGTGCTACCGCCTGGGCATTCCGGTAACCGTTCACGTCGCCATCGGCACCGACATCATCCATATGCATCCGGCCGCTGACGGCAGTGCCATCGGCCAGACCTCGATGCGGGATTTCGACCTTTTCTGCGCCCAGGTCGCCCGACTCGAAAACGGCGTCTATATCAACCTGGGTTCTGCCGTGGTACTGCCCGAGGTGTTTCTCAAGGCGATCTCCCTGGTCCGCAACCTCGGTTACCCGGTGACTAACCTGACCACCGTCAACATGGATTTCAAGCACCACTACCGGACTCACGAGAATGTCGTCCGGCGCCCGACCCTGAACCGGGGCCGGGGTCTGGAACTGATCGGCCACCACGAGATCATGTTCCCCCTGCTGACAGCCGGAATCATGAGTGAACTCAACCACGAAACATCGGAACAAAGGTGAAGAAGATGGATATTGCCAAAAGCCGGATCGGGATTATCGGAGGCGGCAACATGGGCCAGGCTATTCTCAAGGGTTTAAGCAGCGGCCGGCCGCCGGCCGGACTCCTGGCCTGGGATGCGTTAGCCGCCTGCCGTGAACGACTGGTCCGGGAATTCCCGATGGTTACCGTCCCGGAGAACAACCGGGCCCTGGTCGCAGCCAGTGATATCGTCATTCTCGCGGTCAAGCCCCAGGTTATCGGGCCGGTCATGGCAGAAATCGGCCCCGACCTCAACGAGAAACAGCTATTGATCTCGATCGCCGCCGGGGTTCCCTGCCGCCGGCTGGAAGAGCATCTGGACCGCCCGGTGCCGACTATCCGCATCATGCCCAATACCCCGGCCCTGATCAACCGGGGCATCTCGGCGATTGCCGCCGGCAGCAATGCGGAAAAATCTCATCTGGAGAACGCCCAAGCCCTCTTTTCCTGCCTAGGGGAGACCGTGATCGTACCGGAAAGCGCCATGGACATGGTCACCGCGGTTTCGGGCAGCGGACCGGCCTACGTTTTCCTGGTCATCGAAGCCTTGACCGATGCCGCCGTCGGCCTCGGTCTGGCCCGCGATCTGGCCCGGAAACTGGTGGTGGAAACCATCCTCGGCTCCACCGAGCTGCTGAAAAGCAGTGGCCGGCACCCGATGGAACTCAAGGATATGGTTACCTCCCCGGGTGGTACCACAATCGCCGGACTGGCCGAACTGGAAAAATACGGCCTGCGTCACGCTTTCAACGCCGCTCTGCAGAGCGCCTGTCAACGCTCCCGTGAACTGGGAGGATAGAGGGATAGATCAGGATCATGAAAGATATTCATAAACGGATCACAGAACTCAAGAAAAAACATCAGGCCATCATTCTGGCTCACAACTATGAACCCCCGGAAATCCAGGAGATCGCCGATATAACCGGAGATTCCCTGGGACTCAGTGTCGATGCTGCCAAACTGGAAAACCCGGTGATCGTCTTCTGCGGGGTCCGCTTCATGGCTGAGAGCGCCGCCATTCTGGCTCCCGGGAAGAAAGTCATTCTGCCGCAACCCGATTGCGGCTGTGGGCTGGCGGACATGGCGGACGCTGCGGCACTTCGGGAGAAACGCCGCCAACACCCGGATGCCGTGGTCGTCACCTATGTCAACTCCTCGGCCGCGGTCAAGGCCGAAAGCGATATCTGCTGTACTTCCGGCAATGCCGTCAACGTCATCAAATCGCTTCCGCCGGACAAGGAGATCATCTTCGTTCCGGATCGCAATCTCGGCGCTTACGTCACCAAAGTCACCGGAAGGCCCATGATCTTATGGGACGGAGTCTGTCCCATCCACGACGCCATCACGGCAGAGGATGTCATCCGGGCCCGCGAGAATCATCCCGAAGCGCTGGTTATCGCCCACCCGGAGTGCCGGGCCGAAGTTTCGGAACTGGCCGACGCGGTTTTAAGCACCGGCGGCATGAGCGCCTATGTCGCCGGGTCCGAAACCCGCGAATTCATCATCGTCACCGAGGAGGGCATGATCCACCCTTTGAGCCAGGCCCACCCCGACCGCATCTTCCATCCGGTAAAGAAGGGCGGCATGATCTGTCCAGACATGAAAATGATTTCGCTGGTCGATCTCGCCAACGCCCTTGAAACCCTGGCACCGGTAATCACGGTTCCGGAGAGCATCGCCGATCGGGCCCGACTGGCCCTGGAACGGATGCTGGCGGTGCCTCGCAACTGATATTTTCCTCAAAATAAAAAAAGGCCGAACGCCCGATGGCGTTCGGCCTTTTTTTATTCGACCTGCCTGGCAGGACCAGGCACCAGGTCAGTAATTCTCACCCAGCAATTCAAAATGAGCCTGAGCATGGGCACAGGCGGGACAGGTCTCCGGGGCTTCCTTGCCGTTATGCAGATAGCCGCAGTTGCGACAGCGCCAAACGACTTCCTCATCCCGCTTGAAAACCTTTCCGGCCTCGATATTGGCGGCCAGATCCAGATAACGTTTTTCGTGCTGTTTTTCCGCCACGGCAATGGCCAGAAAAATTTCCGCGATTTCCGGGAACCCCTCCTCACGGGCAACCGCCGCAAATTCCGGATACATCTGCTCATGCTCATGATTTTCCCCTGCCGCCGAGGCCTTCAGATTTTCCAGGGTGGTACCCACGACTCCGGCCGGGAAGGAGGCACTGACCTCGACCTCTCCCCCCTCAAGAAGTTTGAAGAGACGTTTGGCGTGCTCTTTTTCCTGGTCAGCGGTCTCGGCGAAAATCGCCGAGATCTGTACGTAGCCCTCTTTTTTGGCTTTACTGGCGAAATAGTTGTAGCGGTTGCGGGCTTGACTCTCACCGGCGAAAGCGGTAAGGATGTTTTTTTCGGTTCGACTGCCTTGTAACTGTTGTGTCATCTTGACCTCCATTTAAATTACTGATCTCTGTTTTCTGAACCCTTCTTATACACTTTTATTCCCGGCCCCGTCAACCGTTATGCGATCAAAACTTGTACTTCTGCTGGATTACCTGAGCACTTACGATAAAGTCACGGTAGCCTTTTCCGGCGGCGTCGACAGTACTCTCCTGCTGGCCGCAGCGCTCAGGTCCCTGGGCCGGGAAAATGTTCTGGGAGTGATCAGCACCTCGGCACTGCACCCCCGCCGGGAAACTGAAGAAGCGGAGCAACTGGCCGCGGCGCTCGGGGCCCGACTGCAGCGCATCGATCCCGGAGAATTGCGAAATGAAGCCTTCCTCGCCAATCCGCCCCGGCGCTGCTACATCTGCAAATCGCTCCTTTTAACCGGGATCAGACAGGCGGCCCGAGCCTGGAATTGCACCACCATCGTCGAAGGCAGCAACACCGACGATCTCAAGGATTACCGCCCCGGACTCGAGGCGGTCCGTGAGCTGGACATCAAAAGTCCGTTTCTGGAACTGGGTTTCGGCAAGGCTGAGATCCGGAAACTTTCCCGCCAACTGGAGCTTCCAACCTGGAACAAACCAGCCTTCGCCTGCCTCGCTTCCCGCATCCCCTGCCGCAGCCCGATCTCACGACACCGGCTCAATCGGATCGAGCAAGCGGAAGACGCCATCCATAAACTCGGCTTTCGCCAGTTCCGGGTCCGCGACTTCGAAACGACCTGTCGCATCGAGATCGATCCCGATGATTTGCCCCGGATAGTCGAAAAGGGTGTCAGGGAAGAGCTGATACCGATTTTCAAGAAAATAGGTTACAAAATCATAACCCTCGACCTTGAAGGTTATCGCACCGGCACTCAGAATCCACCCATGATCCCGGATCAGGAGAGGGACGCCACCAAGCGCTCCGGCAGTTTTTGTGAATGAACTTGACAAAATCTCCACCAGAGGGTATAATATAGTTATATTAGATAGTGAAATTTTTCAGTAAGTGCCAGCAGCGGAGCCCGAAATGACTTCCAGCCAGATACGCTACTACCGTAACAACTTCAACACCGTCTATGATCAGCCCCGGGATTTCCTCGAGATCATTCACTCGATTTCACCGCTGACCCGGGTTGGTGCGCTCTGCTTTATTTTCGGCAAACTGATGGGCATTCTGGCCCTGCCGGCGGCTTTCATTCCCTCCCTCAACATGTTCGTCGTACCCTTGGTGATCATCTGGGGAAGCATGGTTTTCACCGCGATCGGCCTCTGCTCGATCGACCATTACCGTAAGAAAAGGAATGAAGCCGCGCCACAGGAAACGACCTCCGAAACCTATGAACAACATGAAAGCGAAGCTCTCGACGCAATCGAGACTATCATTCCCCTCTCTGTAAGTCGTCTTTAGCTCAAAGATTTTACCGCGATTACCGCAAAAGGCCTCCGGACAACCGGAGGCCTTTTTCATGTCCGCCCGGATGTTCGCAAGCCGCCCCCGGCAGAACCATACAGAGGCCAAAGCGCCCGCCTCGAAAACCTCAAAGTTACCCCATCCCCCTGGCTGCAAGCCAAGTTAACAATTCAATTTCTATTCATTTTTTGTGCTTTTTATTTTCCCACCGGACGCTATTTTCGATTGACTAAAGCAGTCAATTAGCATATATTAATCTAAATATTAATTCCTCCTAAATTTCACCTGACCCCAAAGTTCCCGGAAACCAGCGAAAACATTTTGGGAAGTTTCCACCGGGAACTCCGAGATCAGATCAACCTGCATCATTCTGCACTGGTATTTTGTGGCACTCCCTAGAAAACGGATCGGGAGAGCTTTTTTTGCGTCATATCATTTTACGTGATTTTGCGGTTTTCTAAACCTCATGAAAGCTTGACCGCCGGCAGCGGAACCTTCTCTTTGCCGGTCAAAACTACTAACAGGGGATTTTTTAGATGGCTGGACAACATTGGCAACGATTTAAGCTTGTAACCGGGCTGATTCTGGGGTGCTGCCTGCTGGCGACCTCGACCATGGCCATGGAGTTAGGTGGCGCGGACATCTCGATGCAGAGTACCACGAAGTACCGGCTGCAATGGTCTGACAGCCCGGCACCGGAAATGCTGATTCAAGATGACAGCGACCAGGATTTTTTTGAAACCCTGTCGGCCGACATCAACTGGCGGGAACAGGGGCTCACCTTTTCGACCATGGCCAGTTACGCCAAGGACCTCGACGGCACCAAGTCGGGCTCGATCTTCCAGGATTACACCGACAGCCGCGGCAGTCACCGACAGGATTTCGAATGCTACTACGCCTACCTGGAGAAAACCGGCCTCTTGGATGACAACCTGACGATAAGGGCGGGACGCCAGTACGCCTACGGAGCGGAAAGCATCCATTTCGACGGTCTCTGGACCCATCTCGACATCCCTTCCTGGCTCAACATGGAGGTCGAAGGTTTCGGCGGCCTGGTGGTCCAGCACTACAGCGATCTCGGTCCTTCGGGGATCGGCGGCGGCAATCTTCGTATCCATCCGCTGAGCGGCCTGTCGCTGGAACTCAACGCTGTGGTTTTCGAAGAGACCTCCTGGGAAACCCAGGTTTACTGGCAGCCTTCGGATATCTGGACAGTCCGCGGCCGGGTGGCTTTCATCAACGATCACACCCGGTTCATCGATGCCAGCCTGAGCACCACGATCCCGACCACGGGAACCACCCTGGATTTCTCATTCTATCGCCGCTACGCCATCTCCTCGCAAGCCGACTACCTTTTCGATTTCAGCTACACCCTGGACGAAGCCCTGAGCGAAACCGCTCACAGCTTCTACCTGATGCAGGAACAGGGATACATTGAACTGGATTTCCGGATCAGCCAGCCGGTATCCTTCGTCAAGGGACTGACCGTCTACGGACGCTATACCAACCGGACACTTGCGGAAGGCGACGACGAGGATCTCTATAACACCGATTTCCAGCGGGTCACGGCCGGTTTCGACCTGGAGGAGGGAGTCACCTGGAAAGGTTTCAAGATGAGTGCCGGCTTCAGCCGCTGGTGGGAAGACCGGGATAAATTCTACGAAGAGGAATCGACCTCCTGGTTCGTCGACCTGCATCAGGAACTGTTCGAAAGATTTGCTCTCGAAGCCGGATACTATCACAAGAATGAAGATGTCAACAGCCTGATTGAAGATGAAGCTTCGACCCGCTGGCGGTCCGCAATCGGCTACCAGATGTGCGAGCATTCGCGCATCAAGCTGGAGTATGAATATGCCGAGGATGATTATTACGAGGAAGAACTCGGCATTGACCACATCAACACGCTGACCGTTAGCCTCGATCTCGATTTCTAATTGTACTCCACGATAAATTATAGTTTTACCAACAACTCGAAAAATGGGCGTTTATATGTGTAAGCAAAAAAGAAAACTGGTTTGGGCGGGACTGGCCGTAATTGCGATGTCGGCTTTGCTTTTGGGAGCCTGCAGACAGACGGTAGGTCTGAAATTCAGTCATCGCTTCCATATCGAAGAACAGGAAGCCAGTTGTGATGACTGCCATAAGACGGATGATGACGGCAACCGCCTGGCGGCGACCATGGACAACTGCCAAGAGTGTCACGAGATCAATACGGACGAGCCGAGCGAAGATTGTCTGCTTTGTCACACCCCGGAAAGCGCTGAGCAGGACTACGAGGTCGAGGCCCCGGAAAAGCCTGAGAGATTCGCCGACCTGGTCTTCAGCCACGACGTCCACAGCGACTTCAAATGTGAAGAGTGCCACCAGACTGTCAACAACGGCAAGGGCTTTACCCCGGCTCCGGAAATGAAAACCTGCCTCAAGTGCCACCGGGCCAATGACGGACCGACCGACTGCGAATCCTGTCACGAAAAGATCCGCCAGGAAAAAGCCCCTGAGAGCCATAGCCAGGATTGGGAGGGTAAGCATGGTTTCGCCTACCGCCTCAATCACCGGAACTGTTTCTACTGTCATACCAGCCGCCAGAGTTTCTGCGAGAAATGCCATCGGACCCAGAAGCCCCAGGACCACACCTTCGGCTGGAAAACCACCGGTCACGGTATCGAGGCGACCCACGACCGCCGGCTCTGTGCCACCTGTCACGACGCCGGTTACTGCATCGACTGTCATAAGCGTCAGAAACCGGTTTCCCATTTCCGCGGTGACTGGATGAGCTACAACCGCGAGAACGGCCACGGCGAAGCCGCCCGCCGCAACTTCCGGAGCTGCAATATCTGCCATGAAACCGGCCAGTGCATGGCCTGCCATAAAGGCATTATTCTGCGTAAAAAATAACCGGGTTCACCGGATCAACTGAATTGTATTGTCAATATAAACTTTTTGGAGGTAGTTCGATGAAAAAAGCCTTATCCCTGATCTGCGCAGCCTGGCTGCTGGCCCTGCTGCCCTTAACCGCCGGAGCCGCCCATCCTCCGGTAACCCTGTACGATTACCAGGGCAACCGGATTATCGACCAGCTCGACAGCAGCGACACGGTTACCGCGGCCAACGGCTCGGTATATAAAGAGGGTCCGGCCTACAGCCCCAAACAGACCTGCGGCAAATGCCATGACTATAATTCGATCACCAAGGCCTACCATTTCCGTGAAGGGACCAACCCCGGCCCCAACGGCGGCCTCAGTGATACCTGGGTCAGCGAAAACCGCGGCACCAACAACCTCCAGAAATACCTGACCAATGCTTACGGCCACCTGTTAAGCCCCGGCCAATACGGAGCCTGGTGACCCCCCTCCTACCGCCAGTTGGCGGCTAAAAGCGTACGCGGCAGCAAGAATGCCCCTTTCACCTCGGACGGCAAGCGCTACTTTTTCGACGTCGGGACCGCCGACCACATGGCGACCTGCTATTCCTGTCATCCCGGCGGCGGCCCGGTTGAGGGTATCGTCGACCAGGAAACCAACACGGTGACCCCGTACACCGACCCCAACCTCAAACCGGTCCACGCCTTCGACCGCGATTTCTACAGCTACGACTCCGACGACCTGGTCAAAGCTCTTTACGGGCCGGACATGTCGGCTACAGCCAGTATCTCCGATACCATTGCCGATATCGGAGACCCCAAGTTGCATGACTGGAGCAAGTCGGGTTCGATGGAAGCCG
>JAADEO010000027.1 GCA_013153415.1 Deltaproteobacteria bacterium | reverse complement strand
ATCAGCCCTCCGGCCTCGAGGAGACCGCGCATGAACTCGGGCACCGGCCGGGCCCGGAAGCTCTGACCGCTGGTCAAATCCTCTATCAGGCCGCTGGCCGGGTCGATCCTGATCTCGTCGCCTTCGGCAATCGCCGCGGCGGCCTCGGCCGATTCGAGAATCAGCAGGCCGGTGTTGAAGGCGTTGCGATAGAATATCCGGGCGAACGTCGGAGCGATGACGCAGGAGATCCCGGCCGCTTTGATCGCGATCGGGGCATGTTCGCGCGAGGAACCGCAGCCGAAGTTCTTGCCGGCGACGATGATATCGCCGGGCTGGACTTTGCCGGCGAAACTCGCGTCGGCATCCTCCATGCAATGTTTGGCCAGCTCTTTGGGGTCCGAGGTATTGAGATAGCGGGCCGGGATGATGGCGTCGGTATCGATGTCGGTGCCGAATTTCCAGGCTCTGCCCTGTAAAGTATCCATCATCTGACCTCCTCTCCGGCGACCTCTTCCGGGGTCGCGATCCGGCCTAAAACGGCGCTGGCCGCGGCCACGGCCGGATTGCTCAGGTAGACCTCGCTCTCGGGGTGCCCCATGCGGCCGACGAAATTGCGGTTGGTGGTGGCTACGGCCCGCTCCCCGGCCGCAAGAATCCCCATGTGACCGCCGAGACAGGGGCCGCAGGTCGGCGGCGAAATCAGAGCCTCGGCATCGAGAAAGATCTCGACCAACCCCTCCCTGACCATCTGCCGGTAGACCTCCTGGCTGCCGGGAATGATCAGAAGTCGCATGTAAGGCGCCGCCTTCCTGCCTTGCAGAACTTTGGCCGCGAGACGGAAGTCCTCGATCCGGCCGTTGGTGCAGGAACCGATCACGACCTGGTCGATGGCGATATTGTCGGATGCGGCCTCGTCCACCGGTCTGGCCTTGTCCGGCAGCGGCGGATAGGAGACCTGGGGCCGGATATTTGCGACATCAATTTCGATCGTACGCACGTAGGCGGCATCGGGATCGCTGGTAAAAACCGCGTAGTCGCGCCGGGCCCGGGGCCGGACATAATCGAGAGTGGTGGCGTCAGCGGCGATGATGCCGTTCTTGGCTCCGGCCTCGATCGCCATGTTGGCCATCGACATGCGGCCGTACAGCGGCAGGTCGTCGATCGCCTCCCCGGTGAATTCGAGAGCCTGGTAGAGGGCCCCGTCAACCGTGAGCAGCCCGATCGTATAGAGCATCAGGTCCTTGCCTTCGACCCAGGGACCGGGCTTGCCATGGTAGATAACCTTGATGCTCTCCGGAACCTTGAACCAGACCCGGCCGGTGGCCATCGCCGCGGCGAGATCGGTGCTCCCGACCCCGGTGGCGAAGGCCCCCAGAGCGCCGTAGGTGCAGGTATGGGAATCGGCCCCGACCACGAGGTCGCCGGGCAGCACCAGCCCCTGCTCCGGCAGCAGGACATGCTCGATCCCGACCCGGCCGATCTCGAAGTAGTTTTCGAGCTCGTGCTTCTGGACGAACTCGCGCACGATCTTGGCCTGCTCGGCCGACTTTATATCCTTGTTGGGAGTGAAGTGATCGGGAATCAGCAGCACCCGCTGCTTGTCGAAAACCGTCTCGACGCCGAGTTTTTCGAACTCGGCGATGGCGATCGGCGCAGTCACGTCGTTGGCCAGGGCGATATCGACCCGGGCCTCGATCAGCTGCCCGGCTTCGACCGCATCGAGACCGGCATGAAAGGCCAGGATCTTTTCCGTAATAGTCTGGGCCATAAAAATATATTCTCCTGAAAATATAAGAAATCCGTAACAGCTTTAAACTCAGTCAGTTAAGAGAGTAAATGCTTTCGCAACAACCCGCTGAGTTCAATCATGAAACAACATAAAGGTCTCAAAGAAAGAGCCGCCCCAAAATTGAGGGCCGGCCACAGCTCCATATGCTTCGTTGCCGGCCCGCAAATAAGTACTCTTATCAGAACGTTTTCTTGTTTTTCAAACCAGAAAACAACCTGTAAGGCACTAAACAGTCACCTGGGGGCGGTTACGCTTCTTGTACTCCAGCTTGTTCAAAGCGTTCATGTAGGCCTTGGCGCTGGCGACAACCACGCAGGTATGAGCCCCCTGGCCCATTACTGTGATCCCTTCTTCACGGATGCGTACAGTCACCTCCCCGAGCGCGTCCGCCCCCCCTGTAATGGATTTGACCTCATAAGTCAAGAGACGGCTGGCGGTGCCGGTGAGCTTCTTGATGGTCTTGAAAACCGCATCCACGGCCCCGTCTCCGAACTCGGCCCCATGCCGGATCTCGCCTTCGATTTCGATCTCGAGGGTGGCCGAAGGCATAGCCACGGTGCCGGAGTTGATGTTGACGAAATTGAGGTGAAAATAGTGGGGAATGCGAATGATCTCGTCGGCGATCAGGGCGTCGATATCCTCATCGAAGATCTCCTTCTTCTTGTCGGCCAGGTTTTTGAAGGCGACAAAGGCCTTCTCCACCTGTTCCGGAGCCAGTTCGTAACCGAGATCGCTGATCTTGTCCTGGAAAGCATGGCGACCTGAGTGCTTGCCCATGACCAGACTGTTCTGAGTGAGACCGACCGATTCCGGGGTCATGATCTCGTAGGTCAGTTTATTCTTCAAAACCCCGTCCTGGTGAATACCGGATTCATGGGCGAAAGCGTTGGCTCCGACAATCGCCTTGTTGGGCTGAACCCGAATCCCGGTGACCTGGCTGACCAGGCGGCTCGAGGGATAGATCTGAGTGGTAACGATCCCGGTCTCGTAGGGGAAATTTTCCGGCCGGGTCCGCATCGCCATTACCAGTTCTTCGAGCGAAGCGTTGCCGGCCCGTTCGCCGATCCCGTTGATCGTGCATTCAACCTGGCGGGCCCCGGCCTCGATGGCGGCGATCGAGTTGGCCGTGGCCAGGCCGAGGTCATTATGACAGTGGACCGAGATCACCACTCCATCGCCACCATGCGGCAAACGGTTTTTGATCTCCTCGATCATTGAAAAATACTCTTTCGGCACGGTATAGCCGACGGTATCGGGAATATTGATAGTCCTGGCCCCGGCCTCGATCACCGCGGTGAAGATCCGCACCAGGAAATCGACTTCGCTGCGGGTCGCGTCCTCGGCCGAAAACTCGACATTCGAGGTCAGTGAAGTGGCGTATTTCACCGCCTCCACGGCCTGTTCGAGGACTGCGTCGGGCTCCATCTGGAGCTTATATTTCATATGGATGGGCGAGGTCGCGATGAAGGTGTGGATGCGGGGATCGGCACCATTCTTCAAAGCCGCCCAGGCCCGGTCGATATCCTCGCGATTGGCCCGGGCCAGGCCGGCCACCTGGCAGTCGCGGATCTCGTCTGACACCAGCTTGACGCCGGCGAAATCGCCTTCGGATGCGATCGGAAACCCGGCCTCGATGATATCGACGCCGAGCTTCTCCAGCTGCCGGGCGACCATCAGTTTCTCTTCCACGTTCATGCTGGCCCCGGGCGACTGTTCGCCATCGCGCAAGGTCGTATCGAAAACAAATACTCTGTCTTTAGCCATCACCTTTTCTCCTCTATTCTCAAATTCTCATATTGATATCGTCGCATATTGCAGCAATAAAAAACCCCCGGAACGGCAACGCGGTCCCGGGGGTTTCAGCTGACTCGAAAAATATTCTTCAACGTGGCGCTCTACTCCACAATCGTCTCCTCGTCACACCCCTGGGACCGCTTTCT
The DNA here is from genome assembly GCA_013153415.1 of Deltaproteobacteria bacterium. GTDB lineage: Bacteria > Desulfobacterota > Anaeroferrophillalia > Anaeroferrophillales > Tharpellaceae > JAADEO01. The sequence continues at coordinate 8,736 of JAADEO010000027.1, read as the reverse complement.
TAGCAGCCCTCCTAGACCCAATAGGGTCTTGACCGGGCCGGAAAAAACGTAGGCCAGGAAAAGAATGAACAGGGAGATCTGCGGTTCGGCCGCAATAACAATGAAAGCCATCGCCATCATCACCAGAGCGATGAACGGCGCCCGCCCCTGGAAGATAGTGTCTTTGAAGGCGGGATACTTGATATTGCTGACCATCAGGAAAGCCAAGGCGTAGCAGAGCAGCAGCAGAACGATATTGCGCTCCAGACCGGTGGCTCCGAGGTGATCGGCGATCAGCACCGTGGTCGCCGCCATGCTGGCCGCAGCCGGAATCGGCAAACCGTTGAAAACTCCCTTTTCAGCCGAGGCGGCCTGGACATTGTAACGAGCCAGACGCAGGGCTCCGCAGGCGACAAAAAGGAATGCGGCCAGCCAGCCGAAACGCCCGAAAGAAGAAAGACTCCACTGGAAAATCAAAAGGGCAGGTGCGACCCCGAAGGAGATCAGATCGGCAAGCGAATCGAACTCCATACCGAAGCGACTGGTCGCTTTCATCATCCGGGCGACTTTGCCATCGAGGATATCGAAGAGATTGGCGACGATGATGGCGCTGGCAGCGGTGACGTAATCACCCTTGATCGCCGAAATGATGGCGAAAAAACCGCAAAAGAGGTTGCCCATCGTAAAAAGATTGGGCAACAGGTAGATGCCGCGTATCAAAACAGCTCCTTACGCTGAGAAATGAAACAACCGTTTATACCAAGATAACACAATCAGGTATCACTTGGCAAGTAGGCAATTATGGTCTCGCCCGCTTTGACGTGCTGACCCACCGCAACATCGACTTCGGCCGACCTCGGCAGGAAAACTTCGACCCGGGAACCGAAACGGATCAGGCCACAACGCTCTCCCTTTTCCACCCGGTCGTCAGGCTCGACGAAACAGACAATGCGCCTGGCGATCAGCCCGGCGATCTGGACAAAGGCGATACGTCGACCCGCCTCGTCTTCCATGACGATGAGATTGCGCTCATTCTCTTCCGAAGCCTTGTCGAGATCGGCGGAAAAGAATTTGCCCGGACGGTAATGGATCCCGACCACCCGGCCAGCGACCGGAAAGCGGTTGACATGGACATTGAAAATCGACATGAAGATGCTGACTTTGAAACACTCCCCCATTCCGGCCATGGCCGGAGCTTCGGTCTCCTCGACGGCGAGCACCCGGCCGTCTGCCGGCGAAACCACGCTGCCCTCCTTGAGAGGCGGGAAACGCTCGGGATCACGAAAAAATGCGCCACAGAAGATTGTCAGCAACAGGGTCAGTTTCCAGAGCCAACCCCAACCCAAAAACATAAACAACAGGGTCGCCAGGCCGAACCCGAAAACCCAGCGCAACCCCTCCGGATGAATTTTGTTCAACAGGGGGATTTGATCGAATTTCACGTCTAGATATCCCGTCTTTAAGGTTACGAACTCCTCGTTATCACCAGATGGACCCGGTCAGATCTCCGGCCGGAGAAAACCGTGAAACGGCTTCCTCCGATTACCGGAGTATACACTAATTTTTATCTTTATCAACCAGTTTCTCTTTACTGATCCAGCTCATCATCGAGCGCAGTCTGTGGCCGACCTCCTCGATCTCATGCTCCTCACCCTGACGGGTCAGGGCGTTGAAAACCGGGCGGTTGGCCTGATTCTCGAGGATCCATTCACGTGCGAAAGAACCGTCCTGAATCTCTTCGAGAATCTCGGCCATCGCTTCACGGCTCTCGTTGTTGATGACCCGGGGGCCACGGGTCAGATCCCCGAACTGAGCCGTGTTGCTGATCGAATAGCGCATGTTGGAAATCCCGCCTTCGTAGATCAGATCGACGATCAGTTTCAATTCATGGAGACACTCGAAATAGGCCATTTCCGGGGCATAACCGGCATCGACCAGGGTTTCGAACCCGGCCCTGATCAGTTCGGTCACGCCGCCGCACAAAACCGCCTGTTCGCCGAAAAGATCGGTTTCGGTCTCTTCCCGGAAGGTGGTCTCGATGATCCCGGCCCGGCCGCCGCCGATGCCGCAGGCATAAGCCAGGGCCACGGCCCGGGTGTCGCCGGCCGGATCCTGGTGAATGGCGATCAGGGTCGGAACCCCCATCCCCTGGGTGTATTCATGGCGGACCAGGTGGCCGGGCCCCTTGGGCGCGGCCATGAAGACATTGACGCCCTTCGGCGGCATGATCTGACCGTAATGGATATTGAAACCGTGAGCGAAAGCCAGATAGTCGCCTTCGTCCAGATGGGGAGCGATCTCATCGCGATAGAGCGCAGCCTGGAGTTCGTCCGGCACCAGAATCATGATGACCTGGGCCTGCTTGACCGCTTCGGCGGTCGGCAACAGGGGCAGGCCGCCGGCTTCGGCCTTTTTCCAGGAATTGCCATCGGGCCGCAGACCGACAACCACATCGAAACCGCTTTCGCTCAGGTTATGGGCGTGGGCGTGACCCTGGCTGCCGTAACCGATTACCGCAATCTTTTTCCCCTTGAGCACCGCAAGATCGGCATCTTTTTCGTAGAACAACTGCATTTTCATCCTCTCCTTAAAATATCTTCTGAGCCCGGCGCTTTCCAATCGGAATGAACTGGAATTTGCGCTGAGCGGTTGATGGCGAATCTCCCGGGAGACCAGCGGGCAACCTATTTGATACCGTTGCGTCCCAGGGCGACAAGACCGGTCCGCGCCATTTCCCGGATCCCGAATGGCGCCAGGACTTTGAGCGCCGCCTCGATCTTGTCACGGGAACCGGTCAGTTCCACGACCAGGGAACGGGCCCCGAGCTCCAGCACCCGGCCCTGATAGACCTCGACCAGGCGCAACAGCTCGAGACGTTTGCCGCCGGAACCAGAAGCGAATTTCAAAAGCACCATCTCCCGGGCCATCTGGGTCGCTTCGGTCAGTTCCACGACCTTGATGACGTTGATCAGCTTGTTGAGCTGCTTGGTGATCTGCTCGATGATGTGATCGTCGCCGGTGGTGACGATGGTCATGCTCGAAACCGTGGCATCATCGGTTTCAGCCACGGTCAGACTTTCAATATTGAAGCCCCGTCCGCTGAAAAGAGAGGCGATCCGGGACAATACTCCGAACTCATTCTCAACCAGCACACTGATAATATGTTTTCTCATCATTCACCCCCTAGACCAGCAGCATATTGGAAATCGCCTCACCGGCGGGCACCATGGGATAGACATTCTCTTCGGCCGCGACTTTGAAATCGACGATCACCGGACCGGGATGGGCAAAAGCCTTTTTCAGGGTCTCTTCGACCTCACCGGGCTTTTCAGCTCTGAGACCCAGGGCCCCGTAGGCCTCGGCCAGTTTGACGAAATCAGGAGCGTGATTCATCCGGGTGGAGGAGTAGTGGCGGTCGAAAAAGAGTTCCTGCCACTGCCGCACCATGCCCAGGTAACCATTGTTGAGGATAATCACCTTGACCGGCAGATTGTACTGGACCACCGTGGCCAGTTCCTGGATATTCATCTGGATGCTGCCGTCTCCGGCGATATCGAGAACCAGGCGCCCGGGAAAGGCGACCTGGGCCCCCATCGCCGCCGGCAAACCATAACCCATAGTCCCGAGACCACCAGAGGTCAACCAGCTCCGGGGCTGGGTAAAAGTGAAAAACTGGGCCGCCCACATCTGGTTCTGGCCGACCTCGGTACTGACGATAGGGTTCAGATCACGGGTCAGTTCACTGATCTTTTCGACCACGAACTGCGGCTTGATCTCTTCCGTATCCTGCTCGTAGGAGAGCTTGTGGAGATCCCGCCAGTAAGCGATCTTCTCGAGCCACTCATCGTGACCGGAAGCGCAACGGGATGCCTCATCGGGAGAGTTCTCGACCACCTCCAGCATCTTGCCCAGAACATCCCCGACATCTCCGACAATCGGGATATCGACCACCACATTCTTACTGATCGAGGTCGGATCGATATCGACGTGAATAATCTTGGCACCGGGGGCGAACTGGTCGATCCGACCGGTGACCCGGTCATCGAAACGGGCCCCGAAAGCCACCATGACATCGGACTCGGTTACCGCCATGTTAGCCCGATAGGTGCCATGCATCCCCAGCATTCCCAGGGAAAGCGGATCATCCTCCGGGAAAGCTCCCAACCCCATCAGGGTCGTGGTTACCGGGATCCTCAACTTCCGGGCCAGTTCGGTCAGAGCCTCGGCGGCATCCCCGAGAATCACCCCGCCACCGACATAGAAAAGCGGCCGTTTGGCTTTGAAAATCTGCTGCATGGCCCGCTGGACCTGGCCCGGATGCCCGGCATAATTGGGATTGTAGCCTTTCAGCACCGGCTTTTCCGGTTTTTTCTTGGCGCATTTGCCACCAATCACATCCTTGGGCAGATCGATCAGCACCGGTCCCGGCCGGCCGGAATTGGCTATATGAAAGGCCTCGTTGATAATCCGTTCGAGATCCTCCACCCTTTTGACCAGATAATTATGCTTGGTGCAGGGGCGGGTGATGCCGACGATATCGGCCTCCTGGAAGGCATCATTGCCAATCAGAGGGGTCGGCACCTGGCCGGAGAAAACCACCATCGGAATCGAATCCATATAAGCGGTGGCCAGCCCGGTAACGGTATTGGTGGCCCCCGGTCCCGAGGTCACCAGGGCGACCCCGGTTTTGCCGGTGGCCCGGGCGTAACCGTCGGCGGCATGGACCGCGGCCTGCTCATGACGGACCAGGAAATGGCGGCAGTCGTAATCGGGCAGGTGGTCATAGAGGTTGATCACCGCGCCTCCGGGATAACCAAAAATCACCTCAACCCCCTGCTCCTGCAGAACCTCGAGCAGGATCTGCGCTCCAGTCAACATCTTTTTCATAACTCCACTCCTTGTCACCTACGGGGCCAGGGCCACGGTCGCCAGACCGCTGGTTTCAGGCAGTCCACACATCAGGTTCATGTTCTGGACCGCCTGGCCGGCCGCCCCCTTGACCAGATTGTCGATGGCGGAAAACAGTATCAGCTGTCGCTTTCCGGTCAGAACATAAGCGATATCACAGTAGTTGCTGCCCCGGACTGCGCTCAGAGCCGGCAGTTCCCCCTGCGGCAGCAGGCGAACGAAAGGTTCGTCGGCGTAAGCGGTCTGCAAGGCGTCTGCGACCAATTCCGATTCAGCGTCTCGATTCAGAGAGACATAGATCGATGAGAGAATGCCGCGGTTTACCGGCAACAGATGAGGTACGAAAAGGATATCGGGTCGCCGGCCGCCGACCCGGCCGAGCTGTTCAACCATCTCCGGCTGGTGCCGATGCTGTCCGGCTTTGTAGGGTTTGAAGCTCTCATTCACTTCGCAGTAGAGGGAGCCGGTACTCAAACCCCGCCCGGCCCCACTGGTACCCGATTTGGCATCGATGATAATCCGGTTTCCGGGATCGACCAGGCCGAGTTTCAGAATCGGAGCCAACGGCAGGATGACACTGGTGGGATAGCAACCGGGATTACCGACAATTCCGGCTTCGACGATCTCGTTCCGAAACAGTTCCGGCAATCCATAGACCGCCTTCGCCAGCACTTCCGGCCGGCTGTGGGGCTGGTACCACTCCTCGTACAGGGCCCGGTCCGAAAAGCGGTAATCAGCACTCAAATCGACAACCTTTTTCCCGGCCGCATGCAAAGCGGCAACGACCTCGATGGCGGCCTTATGAGGCAGAGCCGTAAAGACCAGGTCAGCCTTTTTGGCAACCTCGTCCAGGTCGTTGTCACTGAATTCGAGTCCGACAATCTCCCGCAGCGAGGGGAAAAGACCGGCCACCGGCTGACCCGTATGCTGACGCGAAGTTACAATTGTCAGCTCAACTCCGGGGTGAAGGGCCAGGATCCGCATCAATTCGACCCCGGTATAACCACTGGCCCCGACAACCGCTACTCTGATTTTTGCCATTATCAACACCTCTTCCAAATACGAAAAAAGGGGAGACCGTTGTTCCGGCCTCCCCTGATGTCTGAGTTTCTCTGCTCCCAGTCGGTATTAACGTTTCGAGAACTGGTAACGAGCCCGGGCACCACGCTGGCCGTATTTTTTGCGCTCCTTAATTCGCGCGTCACGGGTTAGAAAGCCCGCCTTTTTCAAAAGCCCGCGCAGTTCGGGATTATAGACCTGCAGAACCTTGCTGATCCCGTGCTTGACGGCACCGGCCTGGCCGGAGATCCCCCCTCCGGAAACCTTGATCATGAAATCGAACTTGTTCTCCGTCTCGGTAACCGCCAGAGGCTGAAAAATGATCTCCCGGGCCGTATCGAGAGTGAAATAATCCTCGACCGGGCGACCGTTGACCTTGATCTCACCGCTGCCTTCACTGAGCCAGACTTTGGCTACCGCTGATTTTCTCTTGCCGGTGGCGTAAAATTTCGTCGCTGTCATATTAGAACCTTGGAAAATATCTGCTTAGGAATATAGAGTTTAGAGTGTCCGGACTTCCGGTTTCTGCGCCTCGTGCCGATGTTCGGAACCAGCATAGACTTTCAACTTTTTCAAAAGCTTGCGCCCCAGCTTATTCTTGGGAAGCATCCCTCTGACAGCCAGGTTGACAACCTCTTCCGGTTTCTTTTCGAGCATTTCTCCGGCGCTCATCTGTTTGATCCCGCCCGGGTAGCCGGTATGGTGATAATAGATCTTGTCACTGACCTTGTTACCGGTCAGTCGAATCTCGGCGGCATTGACCACAACCACGAAATCACCGGTATCAACATGGGGCGTAAAAACCACTTTATCCTTGCCCCTGAGAATCCGGGCAACCTCACTGGCCAGACGTCCAAGAACCTGGCCCCGGGCATCAATCAAGTGCCACTTCTGTTCGGTCTCACCCGGTTTTGCCATATAGGTTTTCATTACTCAACTCCAACTGGAAAACATCCGGCATCCGACCCGGACGCCTGAACTAGAACTTTAATGATTAAGCACCGCCGTCAGGGCGGAGGCACGATTTTCGAAAGGGTGCATCTTCTAGTATATGCATCGCTGATTGTCAAGCCCTTTTTCAATAAGCCTCAGATAAAATCACGGCGACGTTCGGCGAAAAGGGCCAGAACCCGGTCAAGGTCGGCAAACTCGAGATCGGCGCTCAGGGTAACCCGCAACCGTGACGCCCCTTCCGGAACCGTCGGCGGCCGGATACCCTGAATAAAAACCCCTTTCTCGAGAAACCAGGCGCTCAGCTCCATGGTTTTGGCCGCGGGGCCGACCAGAACCGGGATAATCGGCGTCGGGTCATCCGTGACCCGGAAACCGAGTTTACGCAGCTCCTCCCGAAAAAAGGCTCCCAGCTGCCGCAGTTTCTCCAGACGCTGCGGCTCATCCCGCAAAACCGCGAGTGCCGCTCTCGAAGCCGCCAGCACGGCAGGTGGCAGGGCCGTGGTATAGATGAAGCTGCGAGCCCGGTTGAGCAGGTATTCCCGCAATACCGGAGCGCCGGCGACATAAGCACCGTAACTGCCCAGGGCTTTACCCAGGGTACCCATCTGGACATCGAGATCGCGCCAGTCGAGTCCGAAATATTCGGTCGCCCCTCGGCCGCTTCGCCCCAGAACTCCGGTGGCATGAGCGTCATCGACCACCACCAGGGCATCATATTTTCGACCCAGAGCCACGATTTCAGGCAAGGGAGCGAGATCCCCGTCCATGCTGAAAACGCTATCGGTGACAATCAGGCGACGACCGGCGGTCTGGCCGCCGGACCGCAGCATCTCCTCGAGATGGGCGCAATCGCAATGCCGGTAGATTTTGAGTTCCGCCCGGCTCAGGCGGCAGCCGTCGACGATGCTGGCGTGATTCAAGGCATCGCTGTAGATGACATCGCCTTTTCCGGCCAGGGTGGTCAGAATGGCCAGGTTGGCGACATAACCGCTGTTGAAAACCAGACTCGATGGACTCTTTTTGAAGTCGGCCAGCTCTTTCTCCAGGCTATCATGCAGAGTCATGGTCCCGGAGATCAGCCGCGAGGCCCCGGATGAACAGCCATCCTCAGCGGCTGCGGCGGCCGCCGCTTGCCGCAAGCGGGGATGCCCGGCAAGTCCCAGGTAGTTGTTGGAACAGAGCAGAAGCACGGGACGGCCATCCAGCTCGATGTGAGCCTGCTGGGATCCGGCCACCGTGCGCAGAAAACGTTTCCGGCCAGCTCGTTCCAGCTCCGCCAGTTCGGATTCATAACTGCGCAGAGCCGATTTCAGCAGGGGTGCAACCATTTCAGTCATCCCCAGCCACGTCGAACTCATGCCAGTCCCGCAACAGTCGCCGGTCATCCTCCCACTGCCGCCCGGAAGTGGTGAGATAGTTGCCGACCATCAGGCCATTGGCTCCGGCGGCGAAAAGCAGGGACTGGAAATCCCCGAAAGTGCGCTGGCGGCCGCCACAGATGCGGATATCCCGGGTCGGATTGAGCAAACGGAACATGGCAATCGTCAGCAGACCCGCCAGAGGCGACAGGCCGGGCTGATCCTCAAGAGGAGTGCCCGGAACCGGTTGCAGGAAATTGAGAGGGATCGAATCGACTTCCAATTCGGCCAGGGTCCGGGCCAGTTCGACGCGCTGGGCCCAGCTCTCGCCCATCCCCATGATCCCGCCGCTGCAGACATAGAAACCGGCGGCCTTCGCCGTCCTGACGGTGGCCACGGCCCGCTCGTAATCATGGCTCGAACAGATCTCGGCAAAAAAGCTGCGGGCAGTTTCGAGATTATGGTGATAGTGTTTGAG
>JAADEO010000076.1 GCA_013153415.1 Deltaproteobacteria bacterium | reverse complement strand
CATATCTGTTATCTACCTCTATCCTCCACTATCCGCGCAGATCATTGATCCGCTCGGGATCGGATGTTTTATATTTCCGGTAAACCGCGAAAATCAGACTGACGGCAATCGCGGCTTCAGCCGCGGCCAGTCCCATGATGAACAGGGCGAAGATCTGACCGACGGTCGGGTCGGGAGCCAGGAAACGGTTGAAGGCCATGAAATTGAGTCCGGCCCCGTTGAGAATCAACTCGATCGAAATCAGCATCCCGATCAGGCTGCGATGCTGCATCAGGCCGTAGAGCCCCAGGCACAGCAAGGCCCCGGCCACCGCCAGGTAGGAATAAAGATTAAGACTAATCACTTGCTCAGCCCCCTGCGTTTTCCGTTCCAGGTTATGGCCACCGCCCCGATGATGGCGATCAGGAGAACCACCGAAATCAGTTCAAAGGCCAGACCATAACGGTTCATCAGGTTAAGTCCCAGGTTGGTGATACCGAAATCACCGCTGCCCGCTCCCGGAGACGGTTGCCACTGAGCCTTGGACAGCCCGAGATAGATAACCCCCAGAGTCAACAGCGAAGCCGCCAGGGAGAGGAGCGTATTTTTCGGCTCAATGGCGTAGGCGGCCAGCTCTTTCGGGGTATATCCGACCATGATCCCGAAAACGATCATGATACAGACCGCCCCGACATAGATCAGGATCTGCATCAGGGCCAGGAAAGGACTGTTGAGATAGAGATAGAGCCCGGCCACTCCGAACATGGCCATCGCCAGTCCCATCACCGCTTTCATCAGGATCTGGGAGGTCACCGCCAGCCAGGACCCGAAAAGGATCATAATGATGAAGAAATAGAAGAAAATCTCGATTAAGGTTCCGTAAGCCATCAGTTGCCTCCGGCGGCCGCAGCCAGGGGTTGTTGATGCCGGCGCTTGAGACGCTCGATGAGATCGTAATGAAACTCTTCACGCGTAAAGCCCGCGATATTATAGTCCTGCGAATAGTCCAGCGCCCCCTTGGGACAGGTCTCGACACAACTGCCGCAGAGACTGCATTTGGTAAAATCGAGAGAAAAAAGCGTCAGGCTCTTCTTCTTCTCCCCTTCCTTCTTCTCCCCTTTGACGACAATGCAGTCAGAGGGGCAGGCCCGGGCGCACATACCGCAGACGATGCAGTCGCAACCCCCGGTCTCGGGGTTGTACACCAGTTCGACATGCCCGCGGTAATTGGGAGTGATCTCGCACTCCTCGCGGGGATACTGAACGGTGACTATCGGCTTGAAAAGAGCGGTGAGGGTCACTTTCAGTCCGATCAGCAGGCTCTTGGCTCCGTACCAGAGCGTGCCGAAATAGCCCTTGCCTTCGGTTCTTATATCTGTGCTTACGTTCATATGATCTTTACCACTACCGCAGTAATCAGAAGGTTGGCCAGAGAAAAGGGAATCAGGTATTTCCAGCAGAAGGTCATGAGCTGATCGAAACGCACCCGGGGATAAGTCCAGCGCACCCAGATCATGACGAACAGCAGACCGTAGACTTTGAGCAGGAACCAGACGATGCCGGTGTAGTCGCCGAGCGGCAGGGGAATGCCTTTCCAGCCGCCCAGGAAAAGAATCGTGGCGATCGAGCAGACCGTGAACATGTTGGCGTACTCGGCCAGGAAGAAGAAACTGAAACCCATGCCGCTGTACTCGGTGTGGAAACCGGCGGTCAGCTCGCTCTCGGCTTCCGGCATATCGAACGGAGCCCGGTTGGTTTCGGCCAGGCCGGAGATGAAATAGATGATGAAAGCAACCGGCTGGATGAGAATGAACCAGTAGTATTTCTGGGCCTCGATAATCCCCTTGAGACTGAAGGTGCTGGTGATCAGAATGACCGACAGCAGGGAGAGCAGCATCGGGATCTCGTAGGAAACCGCCTGAGCCACGGAACGGAAAGTACCGAACAGGGAGTATTTGTTATTGGAGGCCCAACCCGCCACCAGAATGGCGATGACGTTGATCGAGGTCATCGCCAGGATGTAGATCAGGCTGACATCCATCGACACCGCCTGGAGCTTGCGGCTGAAGGGGATGACGACGAAAGGCAGCACGCAGGGAACGAACGAGAGCAACGGAGCCAGGCGGAAAAGAAAGGGGCTCGCGCCTTCGGGTACCACGAGTTGTTTGCCGATCAGCTTGAGACCATCGACAATCAACTGCAGAACCCCGTGCGGGCCCACTTCCATGAGCCCCGGCCGGCGCTGGATGTGGGCGGAAACCTTACGTTCCATATAGCCCAGGATCATGGCATTGAGAAAAACGAAAGCGACCACCAGCACCGCCGTGATGATCATGCGCAGCAACTCAGGAGGCATATCCGTACTCCCTTAGATATACTATATTTTCAGGCTTAATTTTTTCGACCCTCAACGGTCGATTTCGGGAATAACCAGATCGAGACTGCCCATTGCCGCCACCAGGTCGGCAATCAGGAGACCTTTACCCAGCTCAGGCAGAACACTCAGGTTCGAGTATGAAGGCACCCGGATCTTGAGCCGATAGGGAATGTCGCCACCACCACTGACCAGGTAGTAGGTCAGCTCGCCGCGGGCCGCTTCGACCGCGAAGCTGCTGTCGCCGGTCGGCAGTTTCAGCTTCTTGGGAACCTTGCCCAGGTAGGGGCCTTCCGGCAACTGGTCCAGGGCCTGCTCGATAATTCTCAGACTCTGCTCCATCTCCTCGAGCCGCACCAGATAGCGGTCCAGGGAATCACCGGTTTTCCCCACCGGAATCTCGAAATCGAACTTGTCGTAAACCGAATAGGGCTCGGCCTTGCGAATATCGTAAGCGATTCCCGACCCGCGCAAAACCGGCCCCGTAACCCCGTAACGGCGGGCCATCTCGGGAGTTATGATACCAACCCCTTCGACCCGCTTCAGGAAAATGATATTGCCGGTGACCAGTTCATTGTAAACCTTGAACCGTTCGCGCTGGCGCTTGATGAAAGCCCGGGTCCGTTCGACGAACTTGTCGTCGATGTCCTTGCAGACCCCGCCAACCCGATAGTAGCAGTAGGTCAGCCGCGAACCGGTGACATCCTCGAGAATGTCCAGGACCTGTTCGCGGTCGTCGAAGGTGTAGAGGATCGGGGTGAAGGCGCCGAGATCGAGAAGGAAGGCGCCGAGCCAGAGATGATGGCTGACGATCCGGTTGAGCTCGGAGGTGATGACCCGGATATACTCGGCCCGGGCCGGGACCTCGATGCCGCAGAGACGCTCGAAGAGGGAGACGTAGCCGTGGTTGTAGGGCAGAGCCGCAGCGTAATCCATACGACCGGTATTGGGCATGAAAGCCATCCAGGTCTTGTGCTCGGCCATCTTCTCATGCATCCGGTGACCGTAACCAAGAACCGGCTGCGCCTCGACCACATATTCGCCGTCCATCTCCAGCAGAACCCGTAGAACTCCGTGGGTACTGGGGTGTTGCGGCCCCATATTGAGATAGTAGTGATTACAGCTTGACGGGATATCGACAGCCGGCTCAAGCTCAATCGAAGCGCCATTGGTAACTGTTGCTGTTTCCATCATCCCTCTTCCGTCTTCTTGTCGTCAGCATTAGGGGACTTCTTTTCGGCGGCCGGTTCCTCGGGCGGAGCCCAGCGCACCGCCCCGCTCTCCTTGAGATCGGCATCGCTTTTGAGCAACGGTTTGAGATCGGCGTCCTCCTCGGCCAGGATCAGGGGCTTGAGGTAGGGATGGCCGGTAAATATCACGCCGAAAAAATCCCGGGTTTCACGCTCATGCCAGTTGGCGCCCTGAAAAATATCGGAGATTGTCGGAACGGCATTGTTGCCATCCACCGCGGCCCGGGCCACCACCCGGCAGGGATGCTCGAAACTGGCAAACTGGTAAATCACCTCGGTCGCCGGCTGGACATGCAGACCGCCAACGAAGACCAGGTACATATCGTTTTTCAGCATGCACTCGGCCAGGGTACGCACCTGGCCGGCTTCGAGATCGATCTCGAGATGGTAGCCTCGCTGGGCGAAATCACAGCTTCTGGCCTCAATCGACAACGCCTGCAGATCGCTGACAAGTTTTTCAGTAGCTGGGTGCATCGGAAATCTTCCTCTGTGGGAACGGGTGACGGACCCCCGTGATCTTCTCCTGAAGTTTCAAGATACCTTCAAGCAGCCCTTCGGGCCGGGGCGGGCAGCCGGGGACATAGACATCGACCGGAATAAGCTTGTCGACCCCTTCGACCACGTTGTAGTTCTCCCCGACCGCGAACGGACCGCCGGAGATGGCGCAGTTGCCCATGGCGATCACCCACTTGGGCGAGGGCATCTGGTCGTAGAGGGTCATCACCGCCGAAGCCATCTTCTTATTGACGGTACCGGCCACGATCATCAGGTCCGACTGGCGCGGTGAAGGCCGGAAGACCTCGGAACCGAAACGCGAGATGTCGAATCGGGCCATTCCCAGACTCATCATCTCGATGGCGCAACAGGCCAGTCCGAAAGTCATCGGCCAGAGCGAGTTGGCCCGGCAGATATTGAAGATCTCATCGGCTATCTTGCTTTTGACCAGAGGTCCCGGATCACGAACTACAAGGTCACCCGGTTCGCCCCGTTCAAGCCGGGCTTTGAGCTCGGCCGCATAGGAGTGAACCTTCAGATTTCCTCTCTCTTGATCGCCCACGTAAATACTCCTTTAACCCACACATATGCGACCGCCAGGGTCAGAATCCCAATGAAAAGCACCAGTTCCAGCACCCCCTGCAGCCCGGAGACTTTATCATAGGCGGCGGCAACCGGGAAAAGATAGAGAATATCGACATCGAAGGCGAGAAAGATCAGGGCATAGAGATAGTAGGCCGCCCCGAAACGGATATCCCAGGCGGAACCATAGGGATCCATCCCGCATTCGTAGGTAAGCAGAGTCTTTCTATTGATGGTACGAGGTCGGAAAATATCGGAGATGACGAAAGGCGCGAAACCGGCAATAATACCACCTGCCAGAACCACGATGACATAGACGAAATCGATAACTTGCGGAGCAGGCATCAAAACCCCCCTGGAGCCGGCCGGCGGGATTGGCCGGTTCAATCTGCACGATAGATAGGATAGGATTAATGAGAGCGGATTACAGCTTCTCCCAGCAGGCCATTTTAAAACAACAGGTGCCGAAAAGCGGTTGAGACATAGTCCATAAAATAGCCAAAGTCAAGATTTTTTTAGCCCCTCATTAGATCGAGAAAGTTTTAACAATTCCGCCGGAATGGGGGTCCGAAAAGGCTCTGTTCAACAACTGAAATACTGAATATAGTATACATATAAAAAGGAAAAATAAAACAGGCCACACCAGTTTCATAACACTTCCCCAGACAACAAAAAACCGGTGACCGACCTCGTCGGTCACCGGTTTTTTCATCACCCTGCCATTAATGCGGTAATGATCAGTTCTCTTCGAGATACCGATGAATGGCTGCGGCCGCCTTCTTGCCGGCTCCCATGGCCTCGATCACGGTCGCCGCCCCGGTAACGATATCACCGCCGGCGAAGACTCCCGTCATGCTGGTGGCCCCGGTCTCGAGGCTGGCGTCGATATTGCCCCAACGATTGGTTTTCAGATCCGGAGTCGTCGACGGCACCAGGGGATTGGGGCCGTTGCCGATGGCCACCACCGCGGTATCGATCTCGAGTACGAACTCGGAACCTTCAATCGGTACCGGCCGGCGCCGGCCCGAATCGTCGGGCTCGCCGAGTTCCATGCGGATGCACTCGACCCCGGTCAACCAGCCTTTCTCATTACCGAGCAAGCGCAGCGGGCTGGCCAGCAGGACGAGTTCGACCCCCTCTTCCTTGGCGTGGTGGATCTCCTCGTTGCGGGCCGGCATCTCGGCCTCGGAACGACGGTAGACAATATAGGACTTCTCGGCTCCGAGCCTGAGGGCAGTACGGGAAGCGTCCATGGCCACATTGCCGCCGCCGAAGGTCGCCACCCTTTTGCCTTTGACAATCGGGGTGTCGTACTCGGGAAAACGGTAGGCTTTCATCAGGTTGGAACGGGTCAGATACTCATTGGCGGAATAGACCCCATTGAGGTTCTCGCCCTCAATCCCCATGAATACCGGCAACCCGGCCCCGGTGCCGATGAAGCAGGCGTCATAACGTTCGAGAAGCTCGTCGACAGTCTCGATCTGGCCAACGACATAGCTCTCGACGATCTCCACGCCCAGGGCCTTGAGATAGTCGACCTCGGCCTGAACGATCGCCTTGGGCAGGCGGAACTCGGGAATCCCGTAGACCAGCACCCCGCCCGACTTGTGCAGGGCTTCGTAGATGGTCACCTGGTGGCCGAGCTTGATGAGATCGCCGGCCACCGTCAAACCGGCCGGACCGGCCCCGATGACAACCACCTTCCTGCCGGTCGACGGGGCGATGGCGGGCAGTTCCATCTTCGCCTGGGCCCGTTCGTAATCGGCGGCGAAACGCTCGAGCCGGCCGATCGCCACCGGCTCGCCCTTCTTGCCGAGAACACAGCGGGATTCGCACTGGCTTTCCTGGGGGCAGACCCGGCCGCAGACCGCCGGCAGGGCGTTGGTTTCCTTGAGCTTGTGGGCCGCGGCCAAGAAATCGCCGTCGGCGATCAGGCCGACAAATTCCGGAATCTTGACGTTGACGGGGCAGCCTTCGACGCACTTCGGCTTCTTGCAGCGCAGGCAGCGGCCGGCCTCGGCCATGGCGGTCTCCTCGGAATAGCCGAAAGGGACCTCGTCGAAATTGCGGGCTCTGACTTTGGGATCCTGCTCCGGCATCGGATGCCGGGGCAGCTTGTTCGCCTTGTTGATCTCACTCATTGCCGGTCACCTCCGCACTCGCCACAGCAGCCTGCCTCTTTTTCATAGAGTTCACGGGCCACCTTCTCCTGCTCCAGGTAGATCGCCTGGCGTTTCATCATCTCGTCGAAATCGACCTGATGGCCGTCGAACTCGGGCCCGTCGACACAAACGAACTTGGTCTCACCGCCAACCGTCACCCGGCAGGCGCCGCACATCCCGGTAGCATCGACCATGATCGTCGGCAGGCTGACCAGGGTCTTGACCCCGAACGGCTCCGAGGTCTTGCAGACGAACTTCATCATGATCGGCGGACCGATGCCGATCACCAGACCGATCTCGCCGCTCTCCCGGTTCTTTTCCAGCAGCTCCTGCTCGACCTTGGTCACCAGGCCGTGGATACCGTAGGAGCCGTCATCGGTACAGACGTAGATCTCATCGCTCAAAGCCCGCATCTTATCTTCCCAAAAGAGCAGTTCCTTGGTCCGGGCTCCCATCACCGTGATGATCCGGTTGCCATGGGCTTTCAGGGCCTTGGCGATATTATGGGTCGGGGCGATGCCGATCCCGCCAGCAACGCAGAGGACCGTACCGTAATCATCCATATGGGTCGGCCGGCCCAACGGACCGATGAAATCAGCCAGGCAGTCGCCGACCTCAAGCGCCCCCAGGGCCATCGTACTCTTGCCGACCTCCTGGAAGATAATCGTCACCAGGCCCTTTTCCGGGTCGGTGTCGGCCACGGTCAGGGGCACCCTTTCACCGGTTTCATCAAGCCTGAAAACCACGAACTGCCCGCCTTTGGCCTTGCGGGCGATACCCGGGGCCTCGATCTGCATCATCTTGACACCCGGGTTACGGGAAAACTCCTCTTTCGCTACAATTCGATTCACAATTTTCTCCTTGCGCAATCACGGGGCTGTTCCCGGCCATCCACCGGGTCAGCCTTTGCTAAAAAAGACACAAGACCGCCCTAGTAGTTTTTGTATACAAAGTCAAGCGCTTTGTCGCTAGGCTTCCCGGGATGCAGCATCCGGAGCCGGCGGCTTTTCCCGCTCCGGCAGGGCGTTGACGAAATTGAGCGTCGCATGAACTGTAAAAAGGGGAAAAAGCAGGGCCATGAAAAAAATGTTGACCACCGGAATCATGCTCACCAGGGCCGGCAGCCAGCCCAGGCGCAGAGCCTTGAGCCACTGTTTGCGAATCCAGCCCAGCTTCTGCCCCAGGCTCCAGTGCTGACGGGAAGCGGGATAGTCGATAAACATCAGGGCCGAATAGAAAACGTAAAGCAGGATCACCAGTACCGCACCGACCAGAGGAATGACATTGAGCAACAGGGCGGCGACCGTCACCAGGAGACCGAAAAGTCCGATCTTGCAGCCCTCGATCAGGTCCCGCATGATTATCGCCAGGGAAAAGCCTTCATCCTCGGCAAACTCCTCTTTGAGAAAACGTTTTTCGGTCGAAACGCTCAGAAAGGAGTAGCCCGGCGAGGTCAGGGAGTAGGCTGCGAGAAAGGCAAGGTAAAAGGCTATAACCCGGGAGAGGAGCAGGAAAAGCATCTTCAACAGCCACCAGCCCTTGACCTTTAACCAGCCGACGATACCGGCCGCTTCCGGAGCCTGCTGGAAGAAGTGGGCGGTCAGGCTGTCGGCGAAATGGATGGTCACCAGGTAACCGAGCCAGGTCAGCAGCGCGGTTCCGCACATCAGCAGCAGGCTCAAGCCCAGGAGATTGAAATTTCCACAAAGAAAACGCAATGAGAAACCCAGCGGCAGCCATTTCTTCTCCGCCGGTGCCGGCGTAACCATTTTTTTCTTCAACATTTTTCTACCTCTTCCCAAAGATTCTGATGCGGGAACAGATCCCGCAACCCAAACATGGGCTTTGGACCCACAAATAAGTATTTTTAAGCCACAAAAGATCACGAAAAAACCACGCAAAACAAAACCTGCCCGTTTCGTGCAATTTCGTGGCTAACCCCAAGCAGAAAATGACCTGCAAGGTACTAAAACAGTCCGGCCGTCACTTGCCGCAAACGCTTTTCCGCAGCCTGGAAGTACTCTTCATCGATCTCGATACCGACAAAACGCCGGCCCATCTCCAGGGCCGCGACCCCGGTCGAGCCCACCCCCATGAAGGGGTCGAGAACCGTATCACCCGTATTGCTCGCAATATTGATCAGGTGTTTCAGCAGAGCCACCGGTTTCTGAGTCGGGTGCTTGGGCGCGGCCAGGCGTTCCGGCCGCATGCAGATCGGGCTCTCGAAAAAATTGTGCATTTCACTCTGGCGGCCGAAATTCCAGGTATGCCCCCGGTTCCACATGCAGACAATCAGCTCACAGCTGTTGAGGAAACCGGCCTTGCGGAATTTGGGCACCGGGTTGGTCTTGTGCCAGACAAAAAACTGAAAAGTATCGAACAGTGGGTCGAAAACCTCGTGCCAGCGCCCCATCAGGTTATAGGAACAGAAGGCGAAAAGGTTGCCGGTCGGCTTGAGAACCCGCAGGAACTCATCCCGGAAGGCCTCCGGGTCGAACCCTCCGTCCCACTCCGCCAGGTCGTTGTTGATCTCCGAACGCCAGGAAAATTTCATATTTCCGGTCGAATAGGGCCGGAGATTGTAGGGTGGATCGGTCAGCAGCAGATCCACGGAAGCATCCGGCAGGTCTCGAAGACCGAGATGGCTGTCATTCCGATAAATTGTAAAATTGGTTTCAGCC
Organism: Deltaproteobacteria bacterium; assembly: GCA_013153415.1. GTDB lineage: Bacteria > Desulfobacterota > Anaeroferrophillalia > Anaeroferrophillales > Tharpellaceae > JAADEO01. The sequence continues at coordinate 2,979 of JAADEO010000076.1, read as the reverse complement.
ATCTGGATTTTATTTAAAAGACTAAAGTTTTTCCCACAGCTGCCGAAAGAGACAGATAAGTATCGAACCGGAAACTTCAGGATGGGAGAAAAACATGCAAGTAACCCCCGTATCCGGAAACCTGGCCACCCAGGCGGTGGCCGCCCAGCAACAGCAGACCAGCGCCGCCGTCCAGGTGGAGATGCTGCGAGAGATCTCCGACAGCCAGCAGCAAATCGCCCAGATGCTGACCGAGATGGGCCTGGGACAGAACCTCGACGTCCTCGCCTGATCCCGATTTACGCAAAATGCAGGCAGGTCTGTGATACCCCTCCGCAAGCCCGGCCCAACGCCGGGCTTTCACTCTTTCAGGCACCGGTTGCCAAAAAGCGAAAGCTTCATACTATAGACCCACATCCGGAAAGATGCAACCCCATTGCAAACCACTCGTACCCGGGCAACAATTTCTTGACAAGCGCGAAGAGATAGTTTAGAAGAGCCCCGGTTTCCCAAGCGGAAAGCCAACGCCGAAGTGGTGGAACTGGTAGACACGCTATCTTGAGGGGGTAGTGGGTACGCACCCGTGCCGGTTCGAGTCCGGCCTTCGGCACCATCATCGAAAAAGGGTCTGTAACCTTGAATGGTTACAGACCCTTTTTTATTGTCGCTCCGGAAAGAAAAACCAATTGCGGGAAGGGAGAATGGGAGGCAGACAGGAAAATTCGCCACCCGTAACAAAAGGCTTCCCGAAACAAAGCATCAGCCCGGATCAGTCGCCGATCTTCCCCCTGATATACTCATTGGTCTGGGCATTTGCGGGGTTCTTGACAACCCCTTCCGAAAAATCGATCCAGTCACGGAAATGACTCTGATCCCGGACGGTCGTGACATACCCGCCGGAAGACTTCTGCCGATATTCGAACTGGCAACGGAAACTGAACAGTACCCGTTCATTCATCGTCGGAACATGAAAGGTGAAAAGGCTTCGTGCGTCCGGATCGACCGGGAAGGAATCAGTTACCGCAGTGGCCAGAACCCGGCCTTTCTCATCCTTGATTTCAAGTTCGAGCTTGAAATTTTCCAGCTTGACAGTGGTGCTATTCTCAATCTCTCCAACCACCACCATCCCCCTACCATTACTCAAGCGGCCAACAGAGTAGTCGACATTGTAGGAGAAAAAGAGATGCCTGACCCGGAAAACCACCTGCCCGCGATCCACCGCGGGATGAAGAACCACGGCGCCCGGGTTATGAACACAACCGGAAAAGAGGAAAGCCCCGAACAGCAACAAAACAGTCACAGGGAAATGCCGCGATTTTTTTCTGGACCCCGGAGAATTCAACATGAGCTTTCACCCGAACCGAACCCCGCAGGGCGACTGCGGGGGCAGGAATTTTCTTTAGTTGGCAAACTAGCAAACCCTCTCTGAGCGGTCAAGATTTTAATCTCCGCCTCAACCTCGGCTCGGACTCAAACAAGCCCGGATAAACCGGGTCTTTTCGTTTCACCGGCAACCGGATCGAGAAAAGCGGTATCCCAGTCCTTCCAGACCACCTCGTAACCCCGCGCAGTCAGAACCCGGGCGAACTCGGCCGGTGAACGCCGGTCACTGATCTCGAACTGTTCACCCTGTTCATCACTATCTCCGTAACCCCCGGGGGCAGTACAGGAACCGGCGCTCATCTGGGTGATCCCCAAGGGCAGCAGGTGATCCCTGAGAGCGGCCGACTCCCGGGTTGAAAGCACCAGTCCGGCATCCGGCAAAAACAGGCGCAAAGCACAGATAAACTGGGTCAGTTGCCGGTCGGAAACCTCGCAATGGGAAGCTATCGCGCCTTCGGCCGGACGCAGGCGGGGAAAAGAGATAGTTACCTGGGTACGCCAGAAACGGCGGGCCAGCCACCGGGCGTGCAGAGCGGTCGAAAAAATATCGACCAGGGGATCGCCAAGCCCCAGCAGGGCGCCGATCCCCAGGCGACGGAAACCGGCCTCCCCGGCCGCCTCCGGGGCCCGAAGACGAAATTCGTAATCGCTTTTGGGGCCATACGGATGCAGATCGCGATACAATTCGGGATCATAGGTCTCCTGGTAGAGGGTCAGGCCGTCAACCCCGGCCGCCACCATCCGGCCGTAACCCTCCCGGTCCATCGGAAAAACCTCGATGGAGATGGAACCGCACCAGGGTTTGACCAGGCGGACCGCATTTTCAAGATAGTCGATCCCGGCCACCCGCGGCGCCTCACCGGTCAGCAACAACAGGTGTCGAAAACCGAGTTCATGGAGAATTCTCACCTCGCGCTCGATCTCGTCGGGCCGCAGAGTCCGACGCGGCAATTGGTTCTCGGCATTGAACCCACAGTAGCGACAGCCGTTACTGCACTCATTGGAGAGATAGAGCGGAGCATAGAGCAGGATTATCCGGCCGAAACGCCGACAGGTAAGACGGTGGGCCCGGCGAGCCAGAAGCTCGAGCTGGGAATCGCTGATCCGGGGCGAAACCAGGGCCCCGAAATCCTCCAAGGTCAACTGCTCCCGGCTCAGAGCCCGCTCGATCCGCTCCGGGGTCGCGGCCGCGACCAGCTCTTTTATCCGTTGGGGAGGGAACCGGCTCAGAACCTCCCTGAAATGTTCTTCCACTTACAGTCTCCTCCCGTCAATCCCGGAGAAAACCGGTCAGAGGGCTCGAGGCTTCGGCCCGCTCGCGCTCAGGACCGAGACCAGCGAGAAAGGCTTCGCGGCCGGCTTCAACCCCTTTACGAAAAGCCCGGGCCATCGCCGCCGGGTCGGAGGTATCAGCCAAGGCCGTATTGACCAGAACCGCATCGGCCCCGAGTTCCATAGCCAGGGCGGCGTGAGAAGGCGCTCCAAGGCCGGCATCGACTACCACCGGCACTCCAGCCTGTTCGATAATGATTGTCACCAGGTCCCGGGTCTTGAGCCCCTTGTTACTGCCGATCGGGGCGCCGAGCGGCATCAGGGTCGCGCAGCCGGCCTCCTCCA
>JAADEO010000095.1 GCA_013153415.1 Deltaproteobacteria bacterium | reverse complement strand
GAACTCGGCGCCGATTACTGCCTGGCCGCCGATGAGCAAACCACTGCCACCGTCCTCGAGTCCACCGGCGGCAAACGAGTCGAGGCGGTACTCGATTTCGTCGGGGCCGGAGCCACCATCGCCCTGGGAGCCGGCCTGATCGCCCCCCTGGGAGAGATCGTCGTCGTCGGCCGGGGCCGGGGAAGTTTCGCTTTCCAGGACCGCTGCCTGCCCTACGGCGCCGCCATCAGCACCACCTTCGGCGGCAGCAAGGCCGAACTCATCGATCTCATCGCCCTGGCTGAAACCGGCCGGATCAGGCCTCACCTGACCCGTATTCCTTTGAGTCGGGTCGAGGAAGCCTTCACCAGGCTCGCCAGCGGCAAGCTCAAAGGCCGGGCCGTGATCTCACCCGACCAGGTTCTGAATTCGTCCGAAACGGCTGTGGAGAACCCATCATGCTAACCCCTCCAGTTATCGGCAGCCTCGGCCTGCTGGCCCTCTTCATCTTCATGGCGATGCGGATGCCGGTCGGCATCTCCTTCCTGCTGGTCGGCTGCGTCGGCATCGGCAGCCTGACGAACTGGAATATCGCCTTTTCCGCTCTGGCCCGGATTCCCTACACCTGGGCCAGCGCCTACGTCTTCTCCTGCGTGCCGCTCTTCATTCTCATGGGGATGGTCTTCTCCAAATCGGGAATCGCCGCCGATCTCTACCGGGCCGCGCACCACTGGCTCGGCCGCCTGCCCGGAGGCCTGCTGCTGGCCTCGATCGCCGGCTGCGGCGGTTTCGCCGCGGTCAGCGGTTCGAGCACCGCCGGGGCCGCGGCCATGGGGGCGATCTGCTACCCGGAAATGCGCAAGTACGACTACGACAAGGGCCTGGCCGCCGGCGCCATCGCCGCCGGCGGCACCCTGGGCATCATGATCCCGCCGAGCTTGGGTTTCATCGTCTACGGCATCCTCACCGAGCAATCGATCGGCAAGCTCTTCATGGCCGGGGTCGCGCCCGGGCTGCTGGAACTCATCTTCTTCATGGTCGCGGTGGTCATCCTGGTCAAGCTCAAACCCGGGCTGGCCCCGGTCTCCGAATTCAAGATCACCTGGCGGCAGAAATTCAATTCCCTCATCGATGTCTGGCCGGTGCTGGCGATCTTTCTGATGATCATCGGCGGCATCTATCTCGGGGTCTTCACCCCGATCGAGGCCGGCGGCATCGGCGCCGCCGGCAGCATCATCCTGAGTATCTGCATGCGCCGCTTCACCTGGAAGGGCTTTACCGAGGCCTGTCTCGAAACCATCCATATCACGGCCATGATCTTTCTCCTTTTCATGGGAGCCATGGTCTTCAATATCTTCATGACCCTCTCGCACCTGCCCCAGAGCATCAGCGTGCTTTTCAGCTCGATCGGTTCGCCGCAACTGCTGGTGATCTTCATCCTGCTGCTCTTCTTCCCCCTGGGCTGTTTTCTCGACGTCACCTCGATGCTGATCCTGACCCTGCCGCTCTTTCTGCCGAGTCTCAAACATGCCGGGATCGACCTGATCTGGTTCGGGGTGCTGGCCGTGCTCTGCGCCGAGATCGCGATGCTGACCCCGCCGGTGGGGATGAATGTCTTCGTCGTCAAGGGGGTGGTCAAGGATGTCTCGCTGGAGAAGGTCTTTATCGGAGTCATTCCTTTCCTGGTGGCCAATTTCATCCTCCTGGTACTGCTCTATCTGATCCCGCAGCTGAGCCTCTTCCTGCCCCGGTTGATGGGCGGCTGATAGCGGTAATGAATATCTCCCTGCGCCAGATCGAGGTGTTCCTCTACACCGCCAACCTCGGCTGCCTGACCCGGGCGGCACGCAAGCTCTCCATCACCCAGTCGGCCGCGAGCATGGCCTTGAAAGAGTTCGAAACCCAGATGGGGGAAAAGCTCTTCGACCGCAGCGGCCGCAAGCTCATCCTCAACGAGAACGGCCGGGCCCTGGTCGCCGGGGCCGCCGGAATCATCGGCCGGGCCACGGAGCTGGAAAATTTTTTCCGCGGTGACAAAGGCCTGGCCGGCATCCTCAAAGTCGGTGCCAGCTCCACCATCGGCAACTACGTCCTGCCCCAGCAGGTGGCCGATTTCGTTGCCCGCAACCCTTTATCCAGGATTCATCTTGAAGTTGGCAATACGGAAGAGATAGTCGGAAAGGTAAACCGTTTCCAGGTCGATGCCGGCTTCATCGAAGGCAACTGCGAGGCCCCGGAGATCGAGCTGATCCCCTGGCTGGATGACGAACTGGCGGTTTTTGCCGCCTCAGCGCACCCGCTCTGCAGCAAAAAGAGGATTACTCCGGAGATGCTGATGGAGTGTCGCTGGATCCTGCGGGAACAGGGTTCGGGAACCCGGGAGATCTTCGAGCGCGGCGCCAGACCCCTGGCGGAGAGAATCAAAATCCTGCTCGAACTCGGTCACACCGAAGCGATCAAAAACGCGGTCGCCGCCGGCAACGGCATCAGCTGCCTTTCACGAAGGGTGCTGACGGAACTTATCGAGCTCGGCCGGGTCCGGATCATCCCGACCCCGTTCCTCGATCTCAAGCGGAATTTCTTCATCATCATCCACCGCGACAAGTACCGGAGCCGGCTTCTGCAAAGCTTTCTTGCAAGCTGCCGGCCGGCCTGATCCTAAGCCCGGATTTTCCCCTTTCGCAACCACGACAGCCGCCACGCTACCCGAGGATCCCGGTAAAGATGGCGAGCAGGGTCGAGGTGCTGACCAGCAACCAGAGAACGACCCCCTGAAGCATCGGCTTCAGGCCCACCTCGGCCAGGACCTTTTTGCTCAGGCCGGTGCCGATCAGAAACAGGGTCATGATCAGCATCTGCTTGGCACCTTTATAGAGGCCGTGCCAGACCGGGTTGAACTGGGTCAGGTAGCTGTTGATCACCGCAGCGGCGATGAAACCGAGAATGAATAGCGGGAAAGTCGCTTTACCGGCATTGCCGCTTCTGAAACCGGCGGCCAGGGAGAACGGCGCGATCCACAAAGCCCGGGTCAGCTTGACCGTGGTTCCCACGGCCAGGGCCCCGGCCCCGAAGGTCGCGGCCGCCCCGACGACGCTGCTGGTATCATGAATGGCAAGAGCGGAAAAGACCCCGAACTGGTGCTGACTGAGTCCCAGTGCCTGGCCCAGCGGAGGGAAAATCAACAAGGCGATGGCATTGAGGGTGAAAACCGTGGCCAGGGAGACCGCGATATCGTTGTCATCGGCCTGGATCACCGGGGCCATGGCGGCAATAGCGCTGCCGCCGCAGATGGCGGTCCCGAAAGAGATCAGAGAGGAGGTCTTGTCCCGCACGCGAAAAAGTTTTCCCAGGGCGGTGCCGATCAGGATGGTCAGGGTGATGCTGACGAAGGTCAGGCCGATCGAACTTTTGCCGGTCTGGATCACCTCCATGAAATTGACCCCGAAACCGAGCCCGATAACCGAGAGTTTGAGCAGCTGTTTGCTGTATTTGGCGGTCAGGGCGGGGAACGGGTTGCCCAGTGTCAGACTGAGAACGATACCGAGAATCAGGGCATAGGCCGAGCTGAAAAACGGCAGGGCGGTGAGCAGGAAAGCGATAATGAAAACAATTTGCAGCGTACGTTCCCGGGACATGACAGAGTTCCTCCAGAAAAATTTTCCCTCTATACACCCCCTTTTACCATCAAGTAAAATCAATAATTATTCTTAGACATATCAATAAATTTGTTGGTTTCGCAACAACTCCGCCGGCTTCGCACCCCCCGGAGCCCCTTCCACGCCTGCGGGGACGCTGAACCGCAATAAGATACCGGGCCGGAATCCCTCCTAACCCCTTGACCCGGACAACGGGAACAGGATATGGATAGCGAATCTCCAATCTCCACCTGACGGCACCATGCATAAATTTCTCGATTTTTTCCGCAATCTCAATATCCGGGCCAAGCTTTTCGGGGGATATTCGGCCATCTTCATCCTCTCCATCATGCTCTGCGGTTTCGTCATCTACTCCTTGATGCGCACCACGTTGGAGACCAGCATCGAACGCGAGCTGCAGAATTCGACCGCGGCCATCCTCAACATGGTCCGGACCACGGCCTCGGCCTCGATCAAGAACTACCTGCGGGCGGTGGCGGAAAAGAATCTCGAAATCGTCAAAAGCATCCATGCCCGACAGCTGGCCGGAGAGATCGGCGAATCCGAAGCCCAGAAAGAGGCCCTGAAACTTTTCAGCAGCCAGACCATCGGCAAAACCGGTTACATCTACTGCATCAACTCCGCCGGCATCGCCGTGGCCCACCCCAACCCCTCGGTCGCCGGCCGGAACTTTTCCAACATCGATTTCGTCATCGAGCAGATCAAACGCAAAAAGGGCTATCTCGAGTACGGCTGGCGCAATCCGGGCGAGAAGCAAAAACGCTCCAAGGCCCTCTACATGAGCTATTTCGCTCCCTGGGACTGGATCATTTCGGTCTCCGCCTACCGGGATGAATTCAAGGAGCTGGTCAAGGTCGACGATTTTCGCGACAGCATCCTGGCCATGCGTTTCGGCAAATCGGGCTACTCGTTCGTTCTCGATTCGGTCGGCAACGTGATCGTTCACCCGGTACTCAAAGGCAACGTCTTCGACGTCGTCGACAGCGAGGGGCAGCTTTTCGTCCAGGACCTTTGCAAGCGGAAAAACGGCAAGATACTCTACACCTGGAAAAATCCCGGGGAAAAGAAGTTCCGGGAGAAACTGGTGATCTTCAACTACATACCGGAGTACGACTGGATCGTCGCCTCATCGAGCTATCTGGACGAGATCTACGCCCCCCTGCGGACGCTGAAAACCATCATCATCACCGCGGTCTCGGCGACCCTGGTCCTGATCCTGCCGCTGAGCCTGCTGATCAGCGGCTCCATCATCCGGCCGATGCGGGAGCTGATCAACCGGCTCACCGCCGCCACCGCCGGGGATCTTTCGGTGCGGATGTCCCAGGCCCCCAACGACGAGATCGGCCATCTGGCCCGGCACTTCAACCTGTTCATGGAGAAACTCGAGACCTATCACCACAACCTGCAAGCCGAGATCAGGGAGCGCCGGCGCCTGGAGAAGGAGCTCCTCAATATCAGCGAACGGGAAAAACAGAAATTCGGCCGTATTCTGCATGACGACCTCTGCCCTCACCTGATCGGCACCGAGGTTCTGACCAAGGTTCTGCGGGAAAAACTCGAGCGCGAGCGCAACCACGAGGCCCGCGCGGCGGAAAAGATCAGAGGTTTCATCCGCGACGCCATCGGCAAGACCAGGCGTCTGGCCCGGGGACTGATACCGGTGGAACCGGCCGCGCACGGCCTTGAAGCCTCGCTGGCCGAAATGGCCGGAGATACGGCGGAAATCTACAACGTGACCTGCGATTTCATCTGCCGCCAGAGCTGCGAACTCAATGACAACACGGCGGCGACCCACATCTACTACATTGTCCATGAAGCGGTGCACAACGCCGTCAAGCACGGCCAGGCCCGCAATATCACAATCTGCCTGGGCCGGGTCCGGGGCAATCTCCAGGTAGAGGTCATCGACGACGGCCGGGGCATGCCCGACAACCCCGATGCCAAAGGCATGGGACTGCGCATTCTGCGTTACCGGGCCGACTGTCTCGGCGCCACGCTCAGAATCGACAACGTTCCCGGCTCGGGAGTGAGAATCACGCTGACCGTACCGCAGACCGACGATGGAGGCAATCACCATGGAAACTGATCGGAACCAGCCACCGCGACAGACGCAGAATCGGGTTTTACTGGTTGAAGACCATCCCATTTTCAGCATGGGGATGCGGGAGCTCATCAACCAGGAGAGCGATCTTGCCGTCTGCGGCATGGTCGACAACCTGACTGCCGCCCTCGAGGAGATAGAAAAAAATCGTCCCGACCTGATCATCGTCGACCTCTCCCTGAAGGAGAGCCTGGGCCTTGATCTCATCAAGGAGGTCGATAAGCGCAAATACCGGATTCCGATGCTGGTCCTTTCCATGCATGACGAGGCGATTCACGCCGAAAGATGCATCCTCGCCGGAGCCCGGGGCTACATCATGAAACAGGAGGCCTCGGAATCGGTTATCGAGGCCCTGCGCCATATCCTGGCCGGCAACATCTATGTCAGCAGCAAGATCATGACCCGGATAGTCGACCGTCTGACCGGAAAAGCCGAATCCGACGAGATCCCGGCCATCGGCTCCCTGAGCGACCGGGAGCTCGAGGTCCTGGGCCTGATCGGCAGGGGCTTCTCCACGGCCGAAATCGCGGCCCGGCTGCACATCAGCGCCAAGACCATCGGTACCTACCGGGAGCGCATCAAGGAGAAGCTCGGTCTCAAACATGGTGCCGAACTGATTCGCTACGCCGTTTTATGGGTGGAATTCGGAGCCCCCTGAACCCACCTTGACGCTATCCTTTCGCCCCACCGCTCCTTGTAGGTAAATAGCCTCATGAATTTTCCTCTTTTTACCTACGCGACGTTATAGACTTCACCGATTTACACGCCTGCCGCTTTCCGCTATTCTGATAACAATAAAACACCGTCACGGCTTTTCGCTTGCCGTTTCACCGTATTTTCCACTGCCGACCAGTGGTATCCGGTTGGAAACTTGCGACCCGGGCCGAAGAGGGTAGTTCCCCTCCACTTCTTACGCTCAACATCTGTTTTTCTAAGCGCTCACTGCGCTGAAATGGATAAACTCGTGCTGACGCACTCAAACAGCATCAATTTCGGCCGCTCCGTTCGCTTAAGAAAAACGACGATATTTCGCGAGCCGTTCCGGGAAACCACCCTCTCAGCCCTGGAACGAACGACTTGCAAAAACCTGACCGGACATTGCTAACTGCCGACAGAAAAACATGCCTATCCTCGAAGTCAACAATCTGCGTCTCGCTTTCGGCGGCCTCCAGGTCCTCGACGATGTCAGCTTCACGGTGAACGAAGGAGAGATCTACGCCATCATCGGTCCCAACGGGGCCGGCAAAACCTCGATTCTGAACTGCCTGGGAGGTTTCTACCGGCAACAGGCGGGCGACATCATTTTCACCGGGAACGACATCTCCTCGCTCTCTCCGGACCGCCGGGCCGCCCTGGGACTGGCCCGGACCTTCCAGAACATCGCCCTTTTCCACGGCATGACGGTGCTCGACAACATCAAGCTCGGCAGCCACGCCCACCTGAAAAGCGGATTGCTGGACACGCTGCTCTACTGGGGCCGCGCCCACCGGGAAGAGATGAAGCTCAGGGAAGAGATCGAAAGGGAGATCATCGATTTCCTGGAGATCGAACATATCCGCAAGCAACCGGTCAGCACCCTGGCCTACGGACTGCAGAAAAGGGTCGAGCTGGCCCGGGCCCTGGCCATGCGCCCCAAGATCCTGCTGCTGGATGAACCGGTGGCCGGGATGAACGCCGAGGAGACCGAAGACATGGTGCGTTTCATCCTCGACATCCAGGAGGAACGCGACCTGACCATTGTCATCATCGAACACGACATGCGAATGATCATGGACATCTCCGACCGGATCATGGTGCTCAATTTCGGCTGCAAGATCGCCGAAGGCACCCCCGGGGAGATACAAAAACACCCGGAAGTCCTCAAGGCTTACCTGGGCGAGAAACGGAAACACGGCTGATCATGGACTTTTTCCTCCTGCTACTGACCAGCGGCATCGCCGTCGGCGGCATCTACGCCCTCATCGCGCTCGGCTTCGTCCTCATCTACAAGGCCACCAGCATCATCAATTTCGCCACCGGCGAATTCATGATGATCGGCGCCTACATCTTCTATACCTGCACCGTCCTCGTCGGCATGCCGGCGATCCCCGCCTTTCTCATGGTGATGGCCGGAGCCGGACTGCTCGGACTGCTGGTGGAAAAGACCATTCTGCGCCACATGCTGGGACAGCCGACGATCAGCATCGTCATGGTGACCATCGGCTTGAGTTCGATCCTGATGGGACTGGCCGAGATCATCTGGTCCTCCGATTTCAAAAGCTTTCCCCCGCTCTTTCCCCGGGCTCCGATCGTCATCGGCAACCTGATAATCCGTTCCAACCTCTTCTGGGGTTTCGTCGTCGCCATGATCACGGTGGCGATCTTCGCCCTGATCTTCAAATACGCCAAGATCGGCGTCGCCATGCGGGCCACGGCCGGCGACCAGATGGCGGCTTTCTCGATGGGCATCAACGTCCGCAGCATGTTCACCCTGGCCTGGATCTTCGGCAGCATGGCCGCCTCGATCGGAGGCCTGATCATCGGCAACATCGGCGGAGTCCAGCCCAATCTCGGCGGAGTCGGCCTGAAAATCTTTCCGGTCGTGATTCTCGGAGGCCTCGATTCCATCGGCGGCGCCGTTATCGGCGGCTTCATCGTCGGCATCATCGAGAACCTGGCCGGCGGCTACCTCGATTCCCTGGTCGGCGGCGGGGTGAAGAATGTCGCGCCCTTCATCGTCCTGGTCCTGATCCTGATGTTCCGCCCCTACGGCCTTTTCGGCCGCAAGGAGATCGAAAGGCTGTAAACCCCGCAGCTCTTCTTCATTGGCTGCGAAACCTTAGAGATACCATGCCGAAACCGGAATGAACCTATGAGAATTGGTGATTACAAAGAGAGCTACGCCGCCGACGAAGCGGTTTTCAGCACCCCGACGAGCCGTTTCTGGCTGGGAGTGCTGTTTGCGGCCATGGCGGCCTTTCCCTTCTTCGCCGGCGACTATCTGCTCTACATGGCCAATATCACCGGGATCGCCATCGTCGCGGCGCTGGGTCTGAACATCCTGACCGGAGCGACCGGACAGATCTCCCTGGGGCATGCCGCCTTCATCGGCATCGGGGCCTACACCTCGGCCATCCTGACCAACCGTTTCGGTCTGCCCTACCTGCTCTGTCTGCCCCTGGCCGGACTCGCGGCCGCGTTTTTCGGCATCCTGGTCGGAGCCCCGTCGATGCGGATGAAGGGGCTCTATCTCTGCATCACGACCCTGGCCGCGCAGGTCATCTTCGAGTTCCTTTTCGTCCACTGGGAAACGCTGACCGGCGGCATCCGGGGACTCAACGTTCCCGCCCCGGAGGTTTTCGGCCTGAAGATCGACAGCGAGTTCTCCTTCTACTGGATCACGGCCGTCGTCGTCATCATCGCAGCGACCGTCAGCCGCAACCTTTTCCGGACCCGGATGGGACGGGCCTTCATCGCCATCCGCGACCGCGATATCTCGGCCGAGCTGATGGGCATCAACCTTTTCCGTTACAAACTCTACGCCTTCGCCATAAGCTCTTTTCTGGCCGGCATCGCCGGCAGCCTCTGGGTCGGACATCTGCGCTCGATCACTCCGGAACACTTTCCCCTGCACGAAAGCATCCGCTACCTGGCCATGATCATCGTCGGCGGGCTCGGCAATATCCTCGGAGCCATCTACGGGGCCATCTTCATGACCATGATCCCCGAACTGCTGCAAAGCGTGCTCAAGTATTTCGAAAGCATGTTTCCCCAGGCGATGGCTTTTCTCTTTCCCCTGCAGACGGTGGTTTTCGGTCTGCTGATCGTGGTTTTCCTGGTTTTCGAACCCCACGGCCTGGCGGAGATCTGGTGCCGGATAAAGAATTTCTTCCGCCTCTGGCCTTTCAAGCACTAGAGCACTATGGATCAATATTTTAAAACCTGGAAAGACCGATCCGTCTTCCCAGAAAACCCCAGAAAAAGGAGGGAGAAATGCGTTCCAAAATTTTGCAGAGTCTGATCCTGGCCGCTTGTCTGAGTCTGGCGGCCGGCCTGGCCGGAGCCGCGGAAACCGTTAAAATCAGCGCCCAGCAGCCGCTTACCGGCCGCTTCGCCTTCGCCGGCAAGCACCTGCATCAGGGCCTGGCCGATTCTCTGGCCTACGCCAACGAACAGGGCGGCATCGGCGGTCTGAAGATCGAGTACATCTACGAAGATACCGGCTACGATCTGAAACGGGCCATAGCCTCTTTCAAAAAGATCATGGCCAAGGAGCATCCGGTCATGAATTACGGAGAATCGACCGGCGAGGGCAAGGCCCTGGCTCCGGAGATCAACAACAAGTATAAAATCCTCTACGGTTCCACCTCGTTTTCCCAGGAACTGGCCGACCGGGAGAAAAATCCCTACATGTTCGTCTCCGGCCCGACCTACGCCCAGCAGTTCGGCCTGCTGCTCAAATACATCGCCGACCACCCCAAGACCAAGGGTAAAAAGGCGACCGTCGCTTTCTTCTACAGCGATACCGAGTTCGGCCGCGACCCCATTCCCTACGCCCGGGAAATGGCGAAGAAACTGGGCGTTAAAGTGGTGGCCGAAGAGATCACCAAGGTCGGCGCGGTCGATGTCTCGAGCCAGATTCTCGACCTCAAACGTCACAATCCCGACTACTGCATCTTCCAGGGATACGTGGTGCCGCCGATTCCCTCGGTGATCAAGGGAGCCCGCGATTTCGGTCTCGACACCACCTTCATGGGCACCTTCTGGGCCATGTCGAAAATGCTGCTGGGCAAACTGGGAGCCGACGGCGAGGGTTACATGGGAGTCTGCCCCTACGCCTACTGGGGCCAGACCGACGTCAAGATGATCAAAACCATCCGGGACTACAACCAGAAACACCACCCCAAGGTCGACTACCGGCCGAACTCCTATATGCAGGGCTGGTTCACCGGCATGATTTTCGTCAAAGTGGCCCGGATGTGCAAGGAGAGGGGGCTGCCGATCACCGGTCCCAACCTGAAAGACATGCTGCCCCTGGTCAAGGAGTGGGATACCGGCAACTTCGCCGGCAAAATCAGTTTCAAAGACAGCAACGCCACCGGTGTCGGCCGGGTTTACGTCGCCCGCAAGGGTGAATTCGTCCCGGCCTCCGACTGGATCTATCTGAAATAAACAATTATTCTCATCCTCGGCCGTTGCCGGAGAGTTCAGCTCCGGCAACAGCCGAGATAACCCTGTTCACCCAACACTGGCGCCCCCAGACAACCGGACAGAGACTGATGGAAGATACGACTTCATCTCCGGCCATCCTCAAGGTCAACAATATCGAGGTGATCTACAATCACGTCATCCTGGTCCTCAAGGGACTTTCACTGGAGGTTCCCGAGGGAGAGATCGTGGCTCTGCTGGGATCGAACGGGGCCGGGAAATCGACCACCCTGAAAGCGATCAGCGGTTTTCTCCCCCTCGAAAACGGCGAGATCAGCGATGGCAACATCGAGTTCGCGGGAGATTCCCTGCAAGGCCTCGCACCTCATCAGATCGTCCGCAAGGGTATCTTCCAGGTTCTCGAGGGACGCCGGGTCTTCGAAGACCTGACGGTCGAAGAGAACCTCAACTGCGGCGCCTATACCCGGCGCGACCGGGCTGAAATCAGACTCGACATGGAGAAGTGCTTCTCCTACTTCCCCTCTCTCAAGGATCGCCGCAAAAGGCTGGCCGGTTACCTCTCCGGCGGAGAGCAGCAGATGCTGGCCATCAGCCGGGCCCTGCTGGCCCGGCCCCGACTGATGATGCTCGATGAACCTTCGCTGGGACTGGCTCCGCTGCTGGTCGATGAGATCTTCGCCATCATCAAAGAGATCAACCAGCGTGAAGGCACCACGATCCTGCTGGTCGAACAGAACGCCCAGATCGCCCTCTCCATCAGTTCCTACGGCTACATCATGGAAAACGGGCGCATGGTCCTGGACGGTCCCGTGGAACAACTTCTCAACGACCGGGACGTTCAGGAATTCTATCTCGGCTTCGGCGGCGAAGGCGAAGAGAAGAGTTACCGCGACGTCAAACATTACAAACGGAGAAAACGGTGGTTAAGCTGAGCGGAAAAACCCTTTGTCAGAATTTTCTCGAGCAGGCCGCCCGCCGGGCCGACCAGGTCGCCCTGCGGGAGAAGGAGTACGGCATCTGGCAGCGGGTCACCTGGCAGCAGTACCGCGAACACGTCACCCATTTCGCCATGGGACTCAAAGCCCTGGATTTCAAACGGGGCGACCATCTCGCCATTCTCAGTGAAAACCGCCGGGAATGGCTCTATAGCGAACTCGGGACCATCGCCCTGGGCGGCGTGACCGTCGGCGTCTATCCGACCAGCCCCGCCCCGGAGGTGCAATACGTCGTCAATCACGCCGATGCCCGCTTCGTGGTCTGCGAGGACCAGGAACAGACCGACAAGATTCTCGAAGTCTGGGACGAGCTGCCGAAACTGCAGAAAATCATCGTCATTGATATGAAGGGCCTGCGCCGCTACCGCCAGGACAATATCATCTCTTTCCAGGAGGTGGAGGAACTCGGTCGCAAGCTGGCTGCGGACAACCTCGGGCTCTTCGCCAGCGAAGTCGCCATGGGGAGGCCCGAGGATGTCTGCATCATGATCTACACCTCGGGAACCACCGGCAAGCCCAAGGGGGCGATGATCAACCATCTCAACATCGAGGCCGCGACCCTGAGCACGATCGCCGCGATCGAACCCACCACCCAGGACATGGTGGTTTCATACCTGCCCCTCTGTCACGTGGCGGAAAAAATCTTCAGCCTGTTTCTCCCGGTTTTCGTCGGCTACCAGGTCAATTTCGCAGAAAGCATCGCCACGATCCAGTCCGACCTGAGAGAGATCGGGCCGAC
>JAADEO010000107.1 GCA_013153415.1 Deltaproteobacteria bacterium | reverse complement strand
AAATTCGTCGCCATCTACACGGCTCTGAGCGGTTCGGCCCTGCGCTCGACCAAGCGGGCTCTGAAAGCCACCGCCGGCCAGCCTTTCGCGGCCGGACTGCAGACGGTCGAGGGGATGTACCTGAACGACTGCATGCGCAATGCCGACGCCCGTGAAGGGCTCAATTCATTTCTCGAAAAACGTAAACCGACCTGGACGAACAAATAGTGATGGCTGCGTAAAAAGTCCACCTGCTTCGTTGCCCGGCGACCTTTGTCACTGAGGCGTACTGCCTGTATGTCTCATTCCTCAAGCCTTGGGCGCCTCGTATCTGGAGCTTTTTACTTTGCCATCCCGTTTTTTGCGGAAATCCCATTTGTTGCGAGTTCATTAAAATAGTAAACAGGAGAAGTAGCGATGTCAGACGTACCCGCGAAAATCAAAACCTGGCAGATGGTCAAGCCGGGCGAGTTGAAACTGACCGAAGTCGATATGCCGGAGATCGGTCCCGGCGAGGTCTGTGTCAAGATTGCCGGCTGCGGCATCTGTCACACCGACCTGGGTTTTTTCTATGACGGCGTGCCCACCGTCTGCGAACCGCCCCTGACCCTGGGGCATGAGATCAGCGGTACCGTGGTTGGCGGCGATCCGGCGATGATCGGCAAAGAGGTCATCATCCCGGCGGTAATGCCCTGCAACGAGTGCGATATCTGCAAGGCGGGTCGCGGCAACCGCTGCCTCAAACAGAAGATGCCCGGCAACAGCATTGGCATGTACGGTGGGTTTTCGAGCCACATCGTGGTGCCGACCTCGGGCCTTTGTGTTATCGAGAACCGGGGCGATAGACCGCTTTCTCACTACGCAGTGATTGCTGATGCCGGCACTACCCCTTACCAGGCGGCGATTCGGGCCGAACTCGACAAGCCTTTCTTTCCGGACGGCGACCTCGTAGTTGTCACCGGGGCCGGCGGCGGAGTCGGTACTTACATGACCCAGATCGCCAAGGCGATGGGAGCCAAGGCCGTGGTCGCTGTCGACATCGACGATGAGAAACTGGCCCGGGCCTGTAAGTACGGCGCCGATCTCGCCATCAATCCGATGGGCAAATCCAGTAAGGAAGTCAAGGCCGAGCTCAAGGCTTTCTGCAAGGAAAACGGTTATCCCCACAACTACGCCTGGAAGATTTTCGAGTGCTCCGGCAGCAAGCCGGGCCAGGCCCTGGCGCTGGATCTGCTCTCGTTCGTCGGCAAACTGATCGTCGTCGGCTACACGATGGCCAAGCATGAGTACATGATCTCGAAACTGATGGCCTTCGACGCCGAGATGATCGGTACCTGGGGCTGTCATCCCAAGTACTACCCGGCGGTTCTGGAGATGGTCCAGGCCGGCAAGGTCGAGATCGATGCTTTTCTCGAGACCCGGCCGATGAGCAAGATCGTGGAATCTTTCGAGGAGGTTCACGCCAAACCGATCAGTCGGCGGATCGTGCTGGTGCCCGATTTCGATTAACTCTTAACTCAATTATAACCAGACTGGAAAATATCAAGGAGCTGAAATATGTCTATGGACTGGCTGCCGCGTGAAAACGAACTGAAGAATCACTTTTTGTGGGAAGATGATCATTTCGGCGGGATCGACGATGCCCCCTGCACGATCTATGAAAAACGCCCGGTAGTGGATCCCGACGGCAACGTCGTCGAGGGCCTCTACACCGGTTGGATCATTCTCAACAACCCGAAACAGTACAACTCCTACACCACTGAGATGGTCAAGGGAGTGATCGCCGGTTTCCAGCGGGCTTCGGCCGACCGCCAGGTGGTCGCCGCAGTCTTCACCGCGGTCGGCGACAAGGCCTTCTGCACCGGCGGCAACACCAAGGAGTACGCCGAGTACTACTCCAAGCGGCCCCAGGAGTACGGCGATTACATGGATCTTTTCAACGGCATGGTCGATGCGATTTTAAACTGCAAGAAGCCGACCATCTGTCGGATCAACGGCATGCGGGTCGCCGGCGGCCAGGAGATCGGTATGGCGACCGACCTTTCGGTGGCTTCCGATCTGGCCATCCTCGGCCAGGCCGGGCCCAAGCACGGTTCGGCCCCGGACGGCGGCTCGACCGATTTCCTGCCCTGGTATCTCGGCATCGAGGATGCGATGTGGAACTGTGTCTCCTGCGAGATGTGGAGTGCCTATAAGATGAAACGGCTGGGCCTGCTCTCCAAGGTCGTTCCGGTCATCAAGGATGGTGACAAGTGGGTGCGCAATCCCCTGGTCGAGACCGAGAAGTGGGTCGAGGACGGCGAGATCGTCTACGGCGAGTTCAAGACCGGCGAAGCCGCCAAAAAAGCCCGCGAATATGTCCGCTCGGCGACCACCGATCTCAGCCTGCTCGACAAGGCCGTCGACGAGATCGTCTGGAAGTTCTCCAACCTGATGCCCCACTGCCTGATGAAATCGGTGGATGGGGTCCGGGCCAAGAAGAAATTCTTCTGGGATCAGATGAAGCTGCCCAACCGCCACTGGCTTGCCGCCAACATGAACTACGAGGCCTTCATGGGCTTCAACGCCTTCAACACCAAGAAGATTACCGGCAAGGACACCATTGATTTCATCCGTTATCGCCAGCTTGTCGGCGAAGGCCAGGAGATCGGCGAAGCCCTCTACGAACAGGTCTTCGGCAAACCGCAGGAGTAATATCACCTGTTTTTCGTGTTTTTTCTATCAAAAAAGGGTTGCAGATTAAAGTCTGCAACCCTTTTTGCGTTCACAATAATCGATTGTAATAAATCTAATAACTTGAGTATTTGAGTGGGAAACTGATTCACTTTTAAGACTGTTTCCAGTATTATCAGTATAACGGTCTGCAGTTTGATTGCGGGGTAGAAAAAGTGACAAAGGGTTTGATGCTATGAAGCTGAATAAGAAGCAGAAGGGTTTCTGGGAGAAATTCATCCGGCCGGGTGAGTCGGGGCGGCGCGGTGATAGGTGGAGAGGGGATCTGGATCTGACCCGTCCCGTAGTTTTGCTCGGCCTGACGCTGGCTTACGCTTTTATCGTCTTTTTTCTCGTTATCGGGGTTCCCTGGATGGGGATGCGCCCGGGGCCGATACCCCCGGAGGACCTACCGGTCGCGATTACCTTTTTCGTTCTTGCCTATATCGTTGTCATCGGTGGTTTCTACCTGCGCGACCGGCGGAGAAAAAAGTAAAACAGACAAACCCCGAAGAGAGATAGGGGGTCATTTTCTTCCACAGTTATTATCCGGTCATTCCGCTATTTGCTTTGACATTGGCTTGAGGGTTGTGTAGATTCTGAAGTTCCTGCAACTATTTATGCCTGGAACGTTTATTATGGGATCCGACACCGACAAGCTGCTCTGCCTGATCGATACCAGCGCCCTGGTCTACCGGGCCTTCCATGCCATCCGGCCGCTTTCCACCAGCTCCGGACTGCCGACCAACGCCCTTTTCGGTTTCTGCCAGATGCTTTTGAAGGTGCTGGACGACTATCGCCCCAGTCATGCCGCCGCCGCCCTCGACCTGCCGGAAAAAACCTGGCGGCACGAAGTCTTTCCCGCCTACAAGGCCCAGCGGCCGCCGCTGCCGCCCGAACTCGAGGCCCAGTTTCCCTACGTCGCGAAACTGCTCAAGGCTTTCAACCTGCCGGCCGTAGGAGTACCCGGCTATGAGGCCGATGACATCATCGCCACCCTGACCCGCAAGGCCCGGGCCGAGGGGATGCGGGTGATGATCGTCTCCGGCGACAAGGATCTGATGAGCCTGGTCGGCGATGGCGTCGTCATGGTCGATACGATGAAGGATCGCTGTTACGATCTCGAGGCGGTGCGGGAAAAGCATGGGGTTTGCGGCGAAAGATTGCTCGATTTGCTGGCCCTGGCCGGCGACAGCTCCGACAATATCCCCGGAGTGCCGGGGATCGGTCCCAAATCGGCACTCAAACTGCTGGATGAGTTCGGCGACCTCGGAACCATGCTGGCCGAGACCGACAGGATCGAGCGCAAGAGCTGGCGCGAGAAACTGCAGAAGTTCCAGGATGAGGCCCGGCTCTCGCGGCGCCTGGTGACTCTTTCCGATACGGTCGAGACCGGCCTCTCTCTCGCTGATCTCAAGCGCCGCGAGCCTGATCTTGAGGCTTTGCGCGAGATCTTCGCCGAACTCGAATTTCACGGCCTTTCTCGTCGTCTGAGCCCGCAGCAGACCGTGACCCGAGAGGGTTATCGCCTGGTCGAAAGCGAAGACGCCCTGAAAACGTTGCTGACCGAGCTCGAAGGGGTAACGGAGCTGGCGGTCGATACCGAGACCACCGGTCTCGATGCCATGCGGGCCGGGCTGGTCGGGATCTCGCTGGCCTGGAACGCCGAGGATGCCGCCTATATTCCGATCGGTCACGCCCCGGAATTCCAGTCTCTGAATCCGGAAGCTGCCAAAACCGCCCTCAAGCCTTTGCTCGCAGATCCCGCAATCCGTAAGTGGGGTCAGAACATCAAGTACGATGCCATCATCCTGGCCCGGGCCGGGCTGGTGCTTGGCGGCATCGATTTCGATACCATGGTCGCCTCCTACCTGCTCAACCCCACCCGCCACCGGCACGGTCTCGACGCCCTCTCGATGGAGCATCTCGGCCATACCCCGATCGCCTACAAGGAGGTGGCCGGTTCCGGCCGCAGCCAGGTGACGATGGACCAACTGGCTCCGGAAAAGGTTTCCGACTACGCCTGCGAGGATGCCCAGCTGGTTTTCCAGCTGGTCGAAAAGCTGACCCCGAAGCTTGTGGAGGACGATCTGGAGGAGCTTTTCCGGAATATCGAGATGCCGCTGCTCGAGGTTCTCATGCGCATGGAGATGACCGGGGTCTATCTCGATGTCGAACTGCTGCAAAAGACCGCGGCCGACTACGAGATTCGGCTGGAGAGGATCGCCGCCGAGATCTACGAGCTGGCCGGAGAGGAGTTCAACATCAACTCCCCGAAACAGCTGGCCGTGATTCTTTTCGACCGGCTCGGCCTGCCGGTCGTCAAAAAGACCAAGACCGGGCCTTCGACCGCCCTCGAGGTGCTGGAGAAACTGGCCGATAGTCACCCCTTGCCGGCGAAAATCCTCGAATACCGTTCGCTGGCCAAACTGGTTTCGACCTATCTCGAGGCTCTGCCGAAACTGGTGCATCCGGAAACCGGCCGGGTTCATACCTCCTATAACCAGGCCGTGACCGCTACCGGAAGACTATCCTCTTCCGATCCCAATCTCCAGAACATCCCGATTCGGGGCGAGGACGGGGCCCTGATCCGTCGCGCCTTCATCGGCGAGGGCGACAACCTGATCGTCGCGGCCGACTACTCCCAGATCGAGCTTCGCATCCTGGCTCATTTCTCCGGCGACCCGGCTCTGGTCGAGGCCTTCAACAAGGGCGAGGATATCCATGCCCGGACCGCGGCCGGGATCTTCAACGTTCTGCCGATGATGGTGACTCCGGAGATGCGGCGCCAGGCCAAGACCATCAATTTCGGTCTGATCTACGGGATGGGAGCCAACAAGCTGGCCCGGGAGCTAAAGATTGACAGGAAGACGGCGAAAGCCTATATAGAAGGCTATTTTTCCGTTTACTCCGGGGTTCGGGAGTTTTTCGACCGGGTCGTGGCCGAGGCCGAAGCGAAAGGTTACGTAACGACGCTTTGCAAACGCCGCCGCTACCTGCCCGAGATCAATTCCAAGAGCCGCAATTTGCAGGAGATGGCCCGGCGGACCGCGATCAATACCCCGATCCAGGGTACCGCCGCCGATCTCATCAAGCTGGCGATGGTGGTGATCGACAGGCGACTCAGGGAGGACGGCTGGAGGAGCCGGATGATCATGCAGGTCCATGACGAGCTGGTTTTCGAGGCGCCGCCGGCCGAGATCGACGAGCTGACCATGATGGTCAGAAAAGAGATGGCCGAGGTCGTCAAACTCCGGGTGCCGCTGGTGGTTGATATAGGGGTGGGCGAAAACTGGCTCGAGGCCCACTGAATTTATACTTTATGGACGATTTTAATAAAACTCTTGAATATCTTTATGGTCTCGAGCATTTCGGGATCAGCCTGGGGCTCGAGAATATCACCGAGCTCTGCCAGGCCTGCGGCAATCCCCAGGATGAGCTCAGGGTCGTGCATGTCGCCGGCAGCAATGGCAAGGGTTCGACCATCGCTTTTCTCAAGGGGTTGTTGCGGGGCCAGGGGCTTTCGGTCGGAGTCTACAGCTCGCCTCACCTGCGCCATTTTTCCGAGCGTATCGTCATCGACGATACCCCGATCACCGAGGCCGAGATCGTCGAATTGACCCGCGAGCTCGCCCCGATCGAAAAGAGTATCGACAGGATCGTCACCTTTTTCGATTTCACGACCTGTATGGCGCTACTCCATTTCGCCCGCAAAAAACCAGATATCGTGTTGCTCGAAACCGGGCTTGGCGGCCGGCTCGACGCCACCAACGTGGTCGCCCGGCCGCTTTTGACGATGATCACCAATATCGCGCTCGAACACGAGGAGTACCTGGGGTCGACCCTGCTCGAAGTGGCGGCCGAGAAAGCCGGCATTCTCAAGGCCGGAGTTCCCCTGATCTCTGGGGTCTGGCAGAAAAAGGTGCGGGATTTTCTCGCCGATCGCCAGCGTGAGCTGGCCGCGGCCGCCGATTTTCTGGGCCGGGATTTCCGGATTCGCCGGGCTGCCGACGGCAGCTTCTCCTACTACGGCAACGAACTCGACTTGAGCGGGCTGAGGATTTCGATGAGCGGCCGTCACCAGCAGGAGAACGCGGCCCTGGCCCTGCGAGCCCTGGAATACCTGGCTCTCGAGGGTCTTTTCGAATTGGATTCTGCAAGTCTTCCCGAGAGTCTATTCAAAGTCACCTGGCCGGGCCGGCTGCAGCAGGTGGCGGAAAAGCCCGATATCTACCTCGACGGGGCCCACAATCCCCATGGCATCCGGGCCCTGGAGCCGGAGTTGAAGAAACTGGCCGAGGGGCGGCGCCTGATCCTGATCCTCGGGGTCATGAAGGATAAACGGATCAAGGAGATGACCGCCCGGCTGGTGCCGCTGGCCGACGAAGTGATCGTCACCCGGGCACCGCTCGACCGGGCCTGTACTCCGGAAACCCTGGCCGAACAGGCTGCGGAATATTGCCCGCGGGTGACGGTGACCAGTTCGGTGGCCGAGAGTCTGGAACTGGCCCGGCAGCGGGCCGCGCCAGATGACCTGATCTTTCTTACCGGCTCGCTCTACTGTGTTGGTGAAGCCTTCAATGTTCTCGATTTGCCGGTGCACCAGTAATGGCGATTGTCGCGCTCTACGGCAGCCCCCGGCGGCGGGGCAATACGGCCCGGCTGCTCGAAGCCGCGGTGACCGGGGCCCGGGAAACCGGAGCCGAGGTCCGGGAGTTCGTGTTGCGGGACCTCAAGATCAGTCCCTGCCTGGAGATCTACGCCTGTGAGCGGGGCGGTGAGGGGGGCTGTGCCATCAAAGATGATTTTCAGCAAGTGGCCGAGGCCCTGCTCGGGGCTGGCGCGACGATGCTGGCCTCGCCGATTTTCTTCTATGCGGTTTCCGCCCAGGTCAAGGCCCTGATGGATCGCTGCCAGTCGCTCTGGGTGAAGAAATACTGGATCGATGCAAAGCCTCTCGGTCGGCTCGACAACCCCAAACCCGGTCTCTTTCTCAGCGTTGGCGCGACCCGGGGCAAAAACCTTTTCACCGGGGCCGAGCTGAGTGTGAAATACTTTTTCGATACCTTCAACACCCGTCTCTGGCGGACCCTGGCCTACCGGGGGCTCGACCGGGCGGATGAAATCCTGCAGCACCCTGAATACCTGGAAGAGGCCCGCCGGGCTGGCATGGAACTGGCGGGAAAGGTTGTGTCCTGATGCGGAAACTTGCGACGATATTGTTTTCGGTGTTGTTTTCGGTCCTGCTGCTGGTGCCGTTTGCGGTGGTGGATGCCCCGGCAGCGGTGATCGGCCTGCCGGGAACCGAGGCCTCGGTCGGTGGAAAAACCGTTGATATCGAGGCTCGTTATCTCTATTACGACAAGAAGACGGCCCTTTACCACGCCCAGGGCGATGTCGTTATCCGCCAGGGCACCATGGAGCTCAAGGCCGACAAGGCGGTGCTCAACCAGGCCCGCAACGAGTTCGAAGCTTGGGGCGACGTGCTTTTGCGGGACAAAAGCGATTATCTCGCCTGTCGTTATCTCAAATTCAATTTTGTCGACCAGATCGGCTCAATCCGGGACGGGCGGATCTTCATCCGGGAGAAGAATTACTATATTACCGGGGAGAAGATCCAGAAACTGGGGCCGGGCGAATATGATGTCGAAAACGCCAGTCTCACGACTTGCGATGCCGAACGGGCGGCCTGGTTGATCCGCTGCAAAAAGGTCCATATCAAGGAGGGTGGTTACGGGGTCGTCGATGACGCGGTTTTCGCGATCAAGGATGTACCGGTCATTTATCTGCCGAAAGGGGTTTTCCCGGTCAATACCCGGCGCCAGACCGGTTTCCTGCTGCCCGGGATCGGTTACTCCGATAATGAAGGCCTGATCACCAAGAATGCTTTCTTCTGGGCCATCAACCGTTCTTCCGATCTGACTCTCTATCCCCAGACTTACGCCAAGCGAGGCATCCGTTTCGGGGCCAAATACCGCTACGTTCTCAACGAGCAGGCCAAAGGCGATATCATGGGCTCGTTCATCAGTGACAAGATGGTTGATGATCATCCGGAAGATTATCCCGACGCCGATAAGTCGCGCTGGTCTTTCGGTTTCCACCATTTCCAGACCTTAAAGGACACCACGACCTTAAAGGCCGATGTCAATCTGGTCAGCGACAACGAGTATCTCGAGGATTTTCCCGACACCTTTTCCGGCGCCTTTATCGATGAACTCGACAATGCCGACGCCAAGACCGATTCCTACCTGCGTTCGCTGGTTTCCGGTTCCAAGAGCTGGGAGCGGAGCAACCTCACCGTCGATGCCCGCTATTATCAGTCCCTGGTCAAGAAAAATGATAACGAGACCCTGGAACTGTTGCCGGAGGTGACCTACTCTTTGCTCAACCGGCCTCTGGCGGGCCAGGACTGGCTCTTCTGGCACATGGAGACCGCCTACGCCGATTTCTGGCGCCAGGAGGGGGAAAAGGGTCACCGTTTCGATCTCCATCCGACCCTGACGCTGCCGGTCAAGTTCGGGCCACTGGAAGTTATTCCTTTTTTGGAGCTGCGGGAGACCGCCTATATCACCGACAGCCCGGATAAAAAAGCTGACGGCAGCAGTTCCCGCGAGACTCTGACCGCCGGGATCGAACTCAAAAGCGTGGCTGAACGGGCCTACCTCTGCGACTGGTGGGGCATGGACAGGGTGTTGCACACCCTGGAACCGACCGTGACCTATCGCTATGTTCCCGATGTTGACCAGGACGACCTGCCCTCCTTCGACTGGCTCGACTACCTGCCCGAAGAGAGCAATATCACCTACGCCCTGGTCAGCCGTCTGGTGGGTCGTTACCCCCGTGGCGGACGGGAGCACCAGGGCGAGTACGACTATCACGAGTGGCTCAAGTTTCAGATCGGCCAGTCCTACAGCTTCATCGATGTTGCCGATGGCTGGCGTTTCCTGCGTGATGACCACCACGCTTCCGACATTTTCAGCCAGCTCGAGCTCAATAGCCGTAACGGCGGTTTTTACATGAAGCTCGAAAACCGTTACGATCCCTACATCAACGGTAACAACCTGATGACCGCTTTCCTGAGCGCCCGGGATCAGCGGGGTGATTTCCTTTCCCTCGAATACCGCTACGAACGCGACCTGGCCGAGGTTTTCACCTCGTCCGGGCGCCTGCCGCTCTGGAGCTGGCTCGATATCTACGGCAGCTTGCGCTACTCGGTCGCCGACAGCGATCTCTGGGAGACGATGTACGGTTTCAATTACCATCCCCAATGCTGGGCGATCGATTTCTCGGTCGACAAGGAGTACAATCCCGACGATCTCACCTTCCGGGTGCTGTTGAGCCTCAATGGTCTCGGCAGTGTCGGCAACGAGTAATGTGACTTCGCAACGAATATCGGGAAAACAGGATTATAGATCAGAAGTGGGAGAATGGCTTCTGTCGACCGGTGTGAAGTTGACACCAAGCCGTTAGCGGATAGTCTTTCTGGCCGCTTGCGGCCGGATCGAGAGTGAAGATCTCTTGACGAAAACGGGGTGCAGATAATTCTGCACCCCGTTTTCGTCAGGTGGTTTGGACATATCCGATCAATGAGGATTGATGGGAATCGGGTTAATGGTGATCTCCTTTTTGTAGACGGTCGACCAGAGATAATATCTATTCAGTGGCGACTGGTTGGCCGGGGCGACCAAGAGGTAGAAGTAGTAATGCCCGAAAGGCAGGGTGTTGATCGGAATTCCGCTGATCAGGGTTTCATTGAGGTCTCCGGAAGTGAATGTCGCCCAGGGCAGAAGGTGGGTTGTCAGGGGTTCGGTAGTGCCGTCCGGGGTGACGTAGTAGAAGCGGTTTGGGTCGATTTCCGGAGCATAGAGGGTGACATAGATGTCGACCGGATCGGCGAAAGCCGGCAGGTCGAGGAGCAGGTTGAGCTGGTTGTCGGCAATCTCGTAGCCCAGTGGTTGGCAAGCGGCGGGATCATCACTGCGAACGGTCTGGCCGTTATCGTCGTAGTCGTAAGTCTCCTGCCCGGTCGGGAGTGGGAGCGGGGAGTTCAAGCTGAGCCAGGGGGTGAAAACGGGTTGCAGATTGAGCCACCAGGGCAGATCTCCGATTAGTGAACTGGTGTAGTAACTGCCGTATGAGTTGACCAGCCAGTCCAGAACCAGATGACCGTCGACCGTATCATAATAAGCATAGGCGTGGGCGGAATAGTATTTGTTCTCATCATTGATGCCCCCGGCGTAGTCGATTTCCAGGGAGGTGTTCTCCTTGAACTCGAGCTTGTGGGTCGAGATCAGCTGATTGCCATACTCTCCGCTAAATTTGCCGCTGCCGCCGACTCCCTTGATCTCCAGGCCCAGGGCGATTTTGATCTCGGCTGACGCTTTGTTTTCGTTGAACTGGGATTCGCTTTTTTTGATGAAGGCCGAACTTGGGTCGGGGCCGGCCACGAAAGCCGTGTCGTAGATTGGCTCGAAAGAGAAGTTGGTAAGTTTGGACACCTGGTGCGGATAACTGGTAATATCGCCCAGGGTGTGGATGGAGGAGTTGTAGTAGCCCAAGGTCGGAGTGCCGATGCTGACCGGGACGCTGACCAGGAGATACTGGGGCTTCCCGTCGATGACCAGGTGATCGCCCTGCGGGTCGAGGACCGGGTACTCGAAGAGATCGAAAATGGTGGTGACCGCGTATTTGCGGTCGGCCAGATCGGCGACCAGCCCCTCGCCGATCTGGATCGAAACCTGGGTCTGCGAAGTCTGTTGCTGTTTCAGGTTGAACTTCCGGGAAAGGGAGACTTTCATCTTGGAGAGAACCAGGTTCATTTTGGTTTCGATTTTGTCGGAAAAGGCGAAACTGGTTATCGCAGTCAGGGTGTTGGTCAGGGTCTGAGTCTGGTCATGCTCGTAGCTGACGGTGAAAATGCCGGGATCATTGTTGATCCCGTTGTGTTTCGGAGGGGCATTGATAACCGCGATGAGCTGCTCGTCGATTTCGCTCTGGCCCCGGCAGATCGGATCTCCGACGGTCAGGGAACCGCCATCGACATCTCCGACCACAATCTTGATGCCGTCGTAAAAGTCGTCGATGGGGATGAGGTTTGGAGTGTGGAAACAGCCGGCCAGGTTGGCGGTTTCCAGGAAGTTTCCGTCGGCGCTCACCTTGTAGACCCGTATCGAACGATCCGCCACTTTGGCGACGATAATCTCATCCCGGCCGTCCATGTTCACATCGCCGGCCGTCAGGCTGTCGGCTCCGGAAAAAGAGATATCGGCAGAGAGTGCGAGACGGTTCCCATCACCGTCGTAGACGGTGATCCTCTGTCGACTTTCCAGGTTGCTCGAAAAGCTCGATCCGCATCCGTAGATGATTTCGGCGGTGCCGTCGCCATTGACGTCTCCGACGGCTATTTCATCCTTCCGGGAGTAATCCACGAAGAACTTGTGTGCTTCCGTGATGTGGCCAGAGGCCGAAGCGCTCCATTTGAGGATATGGATGCTATCATCCCCGGTTGAAACATCACCGAAAACGATTTCATCGATTCCATCGCCATCGAGATCACCGGCCGCGACCCGATCGTAGCGTTCGTAACCACCGGCAACCTGATACCAGCCGATCTCGTCGCCGTTCTGGGAGAAGATCCGGATCGAATGGCCTCCGGGGTCGCTGGCGTCCCCGAGGATGATTTCCGGAGTGCCGTCGCCGTCGAGATCGCCGGCTGCGAGATCGTCGTAGCGTTCGAAGCCGACATCAAAGGAGTTGATTTCCGTCAATTCCGTTGTGTAGATGTGGATGCGGTCGTCACTGGCGTCTCCGAGGATGAATTCGTCGGTACCTTGGCCGTCGAGGTTGGCAGCCACCAGTTCGTCATAGAATTCTAGATTCCGGTCTGGCGAGCCCGAAATTTCCCCTAGACTGTCGCTGTTTTCTCCACTGTA
>JAADEO010000090.1 GCA_013153415.1 Deltaproteobacteria bacterium | reverse complement strand
TCAGGACCGGGCCCGAGAAGCCAAGGCTTTAAGCGCTATCGGCAATACCCGCCTGGCCTTAGGAGAGCTGGACTCGGCCCGGGATAATCTTTCCCAGGGGATCTCCCTGGCCCGCGAAGCCGGGGCTGAGCGCGTGCTGGCGGCCAGCCTCAATAATCTCGGCAATCTTCTGCTGGCGCAAAAACAGTATGCATCGGCCAGCGCCAAATACCGGGAAGCGGAAAGGGTTGCCGCCAAGGCCGACGCCCCCCTGCTCCGGGCCCAGATCCTGGTCAACCAGGCCACCGCCGCCGATCGCGCCGGCCATACCGGCCGGGTGACGGAACTGCTCAAACGGGCCGGGCATGGCCTTGAAACCTGCGAGGATTCGACCCTCAAGGCCTACACCCTGATCAACACCGCCCTGCTCTACGACGGTTTGAGCCGAAAGCAACCGGACGCGGCCAAAGAACTTATGCTGGCTGCGGTCAAAACCTACAACCAGGCCCTGAGCCTTACCCGCAATCTCGGGGACCAGCGTACCGCCTCCTACGTTTACGGCAATCTGGCCCGACTGTATGCAACCTCGGGCCAGTACCGGTCCGCCCTGGAGCTGAACCGGCAGGCGGTTTTTGCGGCCCAGGCGAGCAGGGCTCCCGAAGCCCTCTATCGCTGGAACTGGCAGAACGGCCAACTGCTGGCCCGGCAGGGCCGGCTGGCCGCGGCGATCTCCGCCTACCGGCTGGCGATTGGCGAGCTGCAGTCGATCCGGGACGAGTTTTCGGCGGCTTACGTCGCGGTTCCCTGCGCCACCTCCTCCTACCGGGCGACTGCCAAGAAAATCAGTTCCGAGTTCGTCGACCTGCTGCTCAAAGAGGCTTCCCGGCAACCGGAAAACGCCGCTGCCGAAGCCCTGCTGGCCGAGGCTCGGGACGCCCTTGAGATTCTCAAGGTTTATGAATTGCGGGAGTATTTCCAGGACGACTGTCTCGATGCCTCCCGCGAGCCCCGCAAGAAGATCGATCTGATCTCGGAAAAGACCGCGATCATCTACCCGGTGCTGCTGCCCGACCGGGTCGAACTGCTGGTCAGCTTTTCCGGCAAGCTCAAACGCTACGCCCTGCCGGTCGGGGTCGAAGAGCTCAGCCGGGAAGCCCTCATCTTTCGCAAAACCCTGATGCAGCGCACCAGCTGGAAATTTCTGCCTCATGCCCAGAAACTCTACGACTGGCTGATCCGACCCCTGGAAAAAGATCTTCGTAAAACAACGGTCGAAACCCTGGTCTTCGTGCCCGACGGTTCGTTGCGAAGCATTCCCATGGCGGCCCTGCACGACGGCAACAAATTTCTTATCGAACGCTACCCGCTGGCCGTCACCCCGAGCCTGATGCTGACCGACCCGCGCCCGGTCAGAACCGCCGGAGCCCGGCTCCTGGCTTTGGGCATCACCGAGCCGGTTCAGGGTTTTCCGGGCCTCCCTTACGTCGCCGACGAACTCGAAGAGGTCCGCAAGGTCTATCCGGGAGAGACCCTGCTCAACAACCGGTTTTCCGGCAGCAGCCTGGCCGAGGCTCTCAAGCAGGAACCCTACAGCATCGTGCATATCGCCTCGCACGGTCATTTTGGCAACGATCTGGGCAATACCTTCCTCCTCGCCTTCGACCAGAAACTGACGATGGACCGGATCAGCCGGGATATCGGGCTTTACCGTTTCCGCGAGGAGCCACTCGACCTGATCACCTTGAGCGCCTGCGAAACCGCGGTCGGCGACGATCGCGCCGCCCTGGGCCTGGCCGGGGTCGCGGTTCGGGCCGGGGCCCGCAGCGCCCTGGCCACCCTGTGGCAGGTCAACGACCCGGTCACCTGCGAGCTGGTGGCCGAGTTCTACCAGCAGCTGAACACCCCGGGCTCATCCCGGGCCCGGGCCCTGCAGCTGGCCCAGCTCAAACTTCTTAGGCAATCACGGTTCGAACACCCCTGCTACTGGGCACCGTTTTTGCTGATCAACAACTGGCTCTAAGAAAAAGGTATATCAACCATGGCGGACGCATTACCGATCTCACCCTACTTCGACCCCTGTCTCCGTTTCATGCTGGAATACCAGAAGGGAGAGATCATTTTCGAACAGGACAGTGAAGGCGACCAGCTCTTTGTTATCATCTCCGGAGCGGTCGCCATCTCCAAACGGCGGCAAGGCATTTTCAAGCAAGTGGCGTTATTGGAGGAAGGGGAGATTTTCGGTGAGATGGCGCTGGTCGACCGGGCCCCCCGAACTGCCCGGGCCACGGCGGCCCAAAACCGGACCCGGCTGATCGTCGTCAACCAGCCCCGTTTCATCTACCTGGTCAGCCAGCAGCCGGTTTTCGCCCTGACCATCATGCAGGTGCTCTGTCAACGTATCCACAGCATCGAAGAAGGCTACAACCGGCTGCTACGGGAGGAGCGGTCCCGGAGATGAAAGAGTACCGGCGCACTGTCAAAGAGTTGAGACCGGGCATCTTCCAGCTCGCCGGCTGGATGCCGGATTGCCATTCCTATGTCATCAGGGGGAAAGAGAAAAACCTGCTGATCGACACCGGCCTGCCCCAGGCCGGCGAGGCGATCCGTACCAGCCTGGGCGAGATCGGTCTGGCGCTGGAGGATATCGACCTGGTCGTCCTGAGCCATGAACATCTCGATCACATCGGCAGCGCCCCGCTCTTTTTCGCCACGGCAATGATCGCCACCCACCGGCTGGCAGCGATGAAAATCCGTCTCCAGGACGAATTCGCGATGATGAATCAGCTTTTCGGATTATCGGCGGACGGCTTTCGCGTCGATATCTGTCTCGAGGGCGGATCGGTCATCCAGGCCGGAAATTACAATCTGACCGTAATCCACACTCCCGGTCACAGTTCCGGCAGCATCTGTCTCTACGAAGCCGACCAGCGCCTGGTCTTCACCGGGGACACGGTTCTGACCGAGGGCAATATCGGTGGGGTTTTCGGTTCCGGCAGTATCAGCGATTACATCGAGTCGATCGAGCGGCTCAAGATGTTGCAGGTCGATGCCTACTATCCCGGCCACGGACCGGCCTCGAAAGATCCACCCCGGGAGTTCCAGGCGGCGATCGACCGGGCCACCACGATCCTGGCCGACTCCAAGGCCCTGTTCAACGTGGTCCGGGAGAAAAACCGTTTCGAGCATATCCGGGAATACATGAAGCACTTGAACGACTGAACCCGGTCTCAGGCTCAGTTTCCCGAATTCCGCCCTTCCCGACAATCAAGAAACATGGCTTTTTCACCACGCGCCATGCGAAAAACACGACAGATTCTCGTTTCATTTCCCAGGCCTGCAGTCTGCGGTACAAAATTCTTTTGCCATTCTGACCGTTGTCGCACCCAGGTAACAGCCTTTCAGACCGTAAGCGGGGGCGGGGGTGCCGGCTTCCCGAACTCCTGAAATTGTTTCAGTTCCTCGAGGTCCCTTTTCAGGCCCAGTTCTTCAAACATGACCCCGGCCCGTTCGAGATAGCTTTCCGCGGCGTTTCCGTCGAGTCTACGCCAGCGGCTGCCGGGCTCAAGCAGGTGGCGGCCGATCTCGAAACAGGTGCGGGCCAGATCGGGCCGGGCCCCCATCTTCTCGCCTTTCCTGAGTGCTCTCTGCCAATACCTGGCGGCCCGGCTCTGGTCCTCGACCAACCAGTAATAGTCGCCCACGAGCCTGAGAACAAAGGTTCCGGAAGGTGCATAGCGGCGGATTCCGGCCAGGGCTTTGCGACCGCTCTGCCGCGCTCTTTTCTTCAACTCCGGCAAGCGGTCCGCCCGCCGATCCAGCAGGTGCATATTCAACGCGCTCATGTCGTTGAGAAAACGGCCCGTCCAGTAACGGGTGAGACAATAGGGCGGCAGGCGGCCACTATCTCCAATCAGGCTTTCAGCCCGGTCGATGAGCTTGTCAGCGGCATCGACCTCGCCCAGCATGGCCTTGATCATGATTTTGTGTCCCAGGGCTCCCAGCTGGCCGATCACCACGTTCAGTTCCGCAGCCAGGGCCAGACGTTCATCGGCGGTGATCTCCGCCATCGGGAATTCCCGGATTTTGAAAAGCAGATGCGATTTCAGTCCCAGGGCCACCAACCGGGCCTGGTAGTGATTGTAGGTTTCAGCGATTTCGAAGAGCTTGTCAATAATGGTTTCCGCCTCGGAAAATTTTCCCTGGCCGACTTTTATATGACCCACCGACCAGGAGTAGGGAACGACATAGAACAGAGCTCCGGATTTGAGGCAGCGGTCGACCAGCCCCTGATCATAGTCGCCCGTTCCCCGCCATTCCCCGGCGCAATGCCGATACATCGACTCGCTGTTATGGTAGGCGATATCATCTTCGACCCGTTGATGTTTGCCGATCATCCGGGAACGAAGCAGGAACTTCCGGGCAACCCGGAAAGAGATCCCCATGTAGGAAAAAACGGTGCCGGTGCCGACCCAGAGCCGGAAACCGCTGGCAGTTTTGCCAAGATCGAAATTCCCCGCCTCCCGCAGGAGTCGGATCATGGCCGGAAACGAACGAGCCGTATCGGCGATCACCAGGGTCTCATTCCGCTGCATCGTGGTTTCAAAAATCTCCCTTTCCTTCTCGTCGGGATCTCTCTTCTCCCTCCAGGGGAAAAGGTATAATCTAGCGACTACAGCCAGCAGGTCTCCGGCAAATCCCAGCTCGACATTTCCCGGGGAGCATCTCCCCAGTCGTTCAAGGACCCGGTCATAATACCTGAGACCGTCGACCAGCAATCCTTTACGACAGAAAGCCAGGGCGACATTCTTCTCCAGGGCCACCAGTTTCGCCGGATCGGCCGACTCTCCATGCTGATTCAGAAACATCTTCAGAGCCTGCTGGAAATAGGTCAAAGCTTCCCGGGAAGCCGACGCCCGCAGTGATTCCTCGCCCGCTTTGATCAGATATTCCTCGGTCTTTTCCAGATCTCCACCCTGGTGATAATGGTAGGCCAGAATACCAAAGAACTCGCTCAACCGCTGACTAAAAAGCTTTTCGATCGATTTTGCCACTCGCAAATGAAGCATCCGGCGCTGCGGGATCAGGATCATGCCGTAAGCGGCTTCCTGAACCAGGGCATGTTTGAAAAAATATTCGACCTCCTGCAGCCGTTCCCGTTCCAGGATCAGACGCGCCTTTTTAAGTCGCTGCAAACGAAGATCCAGATCGTCGATGCCGGCGGCGACATCCCGGATAACCCGGTCAAAGAAATTCCGGCCGACGACCGAGGCGATCTTGACCAGTTCTCGGTCCAGTTCCTCCAGGCGATCCAGCCTCGCGCTCAGAACATCATTGATAGTCGAAGGGATGACGACAGCATTATTTCCCCCCTCGATCGCAACCTCCCAACTGCGACTGATCCTGGTCGCATCCTCGAGCAGGGAGTAAACCACCTCCTCGATAAAAAAGGGATTGCCACCGGTCTGGGCAACAATCCGCTTCCTGAGCGCTCCAGAAAGTTCCCGCCCCTCCGACAGCCGGCCGATAAGCTTTTCGCTGTCGCGTTCGTTCAAGGGCCGGAGCTGGATTTCATGATAACGGCCCGGCCGGTTCAAAACAGAGCGACCTTCATCATCCAGGTATCCCGGCCGGTAAAGATTGATAAAGGATACCCGGTGCTTTTCCGCCAAACGATAAAGGGAGCCCAGCAACCTGAGCGAACTGGCATCGGCCCAATGCAGATCCTCGATAATTACAATGACCGGCTGTTGCCGGCTGGCCTGAATAAAAAGCTCCTGCAGGCTTTTCAAAATGATTTTTTCCAGCCCCTCGCCAGAGGTTCTCAAGACCCGTTCGGCATGCCGGCCGACGAGTTGCAAACCCATCAGGGTCGCCAAAAAGGGCAGGATTTCGTCACTCTCCCGGGGGCAAACACCCCTGACCACCCGGTCCAGCTTGACAAAAGCCAGGAGGTCGGCATCCTGGTCACCGATCAGGGCCCAGCGTTTGAGGACATCAACGACAGGATGGAAACGCAGATTTTTACCGATTGAGATAGCCTGGCCTTCCAGCAGCAACACCCGCTTGACCGCTTTCCTTTGCTTGAGCTCGGAGATGAGTCGCGATTTACCGATTCCGGCTTCCCCCACCAGATTGATCACCGAGCCTCGGCCGGCAACGCTCTTCATGAGGAGTTTCTCCAGTTTGTGCAGAACCTGGCCGCGACCCACGATTTCGGTCGCCAGGTCAGGGACGGAGTCCGGCATGAAAGAGGTCGAAGGTTTGACGGAAAGCAGTTTGTAGATGGGAATAGAGCCGGTTTTGCCCTTGATCGTGGTCTGTTTGAGGGACTTGAAACTGAAACGGTTACGACAGGCCCTGTAGGTATCGAAACCGACAACGATCTCGCAGGCCTGAGCGAGATTGCTGAGACGGGAGGCGACGTTGGTGACCTCGCCGCTTACCCCGTAAGTTCCTTCGGCAGTGACCGCCAGACCGGTATTGATGCCACTGTGCAACGAGAGCTTGAATCCGATACGTTTTTCGTATCGGGGACTCAAGGATGCAACCATTTCATGTATTTCCCGAGCGGCGCAGACAGCCCGGATCGGATCATCGCCATGCGACCTCGGAACACCGAAAAGCATCAGGATGCCATCTCCGACGATGCCCTCGATAAAACCTTCATAATGGGCCACGATCCCGGCGGCGCCCCGGAAAATCAAGCCGGTGAGCTCCCGGACCTCCTCCGGGTCGATTCGTCCGCACAGTGCAGTATAACCGGTGATATCGGAAAACAGGGCCGTTATCTGCTTGCGTTCCGAATGAGAATTGAACTCTGCCGGATCAGGGGCGTCATCCTTGAGAAGGCGAATCCCGCAACGACCGCAAAAACGCATCCCCTCCAGGTTCTCGAATCTACATCCCGGACACTGCATCAGGCTACCCTGTTAAGGCTGGAAAAATCTTTCAGTCGAGAAGACAGCAATCGACACTAAACATAAAAATGGATTAATATCAATGACTAGTTCAGATGCAAAGATTCAAAACAATTGAACATGAAGCTTGAGGAAAGGGTGGAGAATGGCTTTCTGTCGAGAATGACCGGGTGGGCACGAGCCATAAAAAAACCACCCTGGAAAACCAGGGTGGTTTCGATTGCTGGCGTCCCCAAGGGGATTTGAACCCCTGTCGCCGCCGTGAAAGGGCGGTGTCCTGGGCCAGGCTAGACGATGGGGACTGAAGAGCGATGATCTGCGGTTCAGCGCTCCGCAAATCGGAGCCGCCTTCTAACCTAATTTACCTACCTTGTCAACCTTAAAAAACGGGCTGGCAAAAAAATCACTCCTGACGCCTGCAGGTAAACGCGGCCCACTCCCCGAGACACACCTGGGGAGCGCACTCCAGTCCAAAGCTCTGACAGAGATCACGCAGAGAACCGGCCTGGGATGACAACATTCCGGAAAGGATGAGCGTGGCACCGGGTTTCAGAAGCCTCGGAAACCCGGGCATCAGCTGTTCCAGAACCGGGGCGATGATATTGGCCACCACCAGGTCGAACTGCTCTTCCACCGCCGCCAGCGGCCGATCAGAGAGCTCGACCCGCTTTTCGACCCGGTTATGGATACAGTTCTCCCGGGCGTTGACCAATGCATCATTATCGACATCCAGGGCCAGGATACGGCCAATACCGCAGGCGGTGGCCAGGATCGCCAGGATACCGCTGCCGGTACCGACATCGAGCAGACTCATCCCGCTCCGGACTTCATCGCTGAAACCGGCCAGCCTCTCTTCGATCAACCGGGCCGCGAGACGGGTCGTCTCATGGGTTCCGGTACCAAAGCCCTGGCCCGGATAGATTTTGATAACCCGGCGATTTTCATCCGGCGGCCACGGCTCCCAACTGGGAATCACCAGAGTGCTCTCCGTCAGCGGTGTCGGGGCGAACTTCTCCCGCCAACCCGCCATCCAGTCCTGGTCGGCAATCCGCTCGACCTGCGGACGACCGACAACCAGTTCTGCGACTGCCGGCCACCAGGCAAGCCGTTCAGGGGCTTCGGGAGGCGGACCGGGGAAGTAGACAGTCAACTCCCCCGCTTCCCGCTCCGGGTCGGAGGTCGTCTCCGGCAAGGCGACTTTCTCACCATGCTCCCAGATGCCGGAACAGCCGGAGGAGTAGAATATCTCCTCCAGGCGCTCCCGGATAACCGGTCCCGGCAAAGGACGGCAGGTGAACGACCACCAGTCTTCGGTTGGCGTCACCACCTATTTCCCCTTCTGTTTGACCACCACGAAGATCCGCATCTGCCGCCGCTGGACCAGGAAACGGATATAAGTCTGTTTACGGCCGGCCCGCAGAGCCTTTTGCAGATCCTTGAGCGTGGCGATTTCAGCGTTGTTGACCATCAGCAACACATCCCCGGTCTGGAGGCCGGCCCGGGCGGCCAGGCCATTTGGATCAAGACGATAAATCACCACTCCCCGCTTCTGACCAAGCCCTAACCGGGCAGCCATTTCCGGGGTCAGCTGACGGACGGTCATCCCCAGGGATTTCAACTGCTCGGATCCGTTTTCACCGTTCTCGATCGCGACTCCGCCTTCGAGATCATCCAGCACCACATCGACCTGCATGGTTTTACCATCTCTCAGTATATCCAGGGTGACCTTGGTGCCGGGTTTCTTGGCTGCGATCATACGGGGCAGCGCCCGCATATTCTTAACCTTTTTACCGTCGACCGCGAGAATGATATCACCGGTTTTCAAGCCGGCCTTAGCGGCGGGGCTGTCCTCCTCAACCCTGGAAATCAAGGCTCCCTGCTTCTTATCAAGACCGAAAGAGGCAGCCAGATCATCGGTGACTTCCTGGATATTGATACCAAGACGCCCCCGGGAAACCTTGCCGGTTTTCAGTTGCGGCAGCAGATCCTTGGCCATGTTGATGGGAATCGCGAAACCGATGCCCTGGCCGCTGGCTACAATTGCCGTATTGATCCCGATCACCTCGCCGTGCATGTTGAAGAGCGGTCCGCCGCTGTTGCCGGGATTGATCGAGGCGTCGGTCTGGATAAAATTGTCATAAGGACCGGAACCGATCACCCGACCCTTGGCACTGACGATACCGGCGGTTACCGTACGTTCCAGACCGAACGGGTTGCCGATGGCAATCACCCAGTCTCCGACCCGGAGCTGGTTCGAATCACCAAGTTCAACCGCCGGCAGATCGTGATCGACATCGATCTTCAGAACCGCCAGATCGGTCTTTTCATCACGGCCGATGAGACGGGCTTCATAGGTTTTCTCGTCGGACAGAGTGACCTTGATTTCATCGGCATCCTCAACCACATGATTGTTGGTCAGAATGTAACCGTCACTGCTGAAAATAAATCCGGAACCTAAGCTTTTAACCGGCCGGTCCATGGAACGGCCATGATAACGGTCGAAACGGCGGCCGAAAAAACGCCCGAAAAACTCATCGAAAGGATCCCTCTGACCATAACCGGGGATATCGAATCCCCGTGAAGAGGAAACATGTTTTTCGGTATTGATGTTGACCACCGCCGGCGCCAGCCGGCTGACCAGGGGCGCGAAACTGGGCGGCATCGGGGCCGCAGCCAGTGGAGTCAGCGCTCCCCAGACGAAAAACAGGACCACTATGAGCCCAGCATAACTGAAACGGGTTTTAATACGGAAGCTTTGCGGAAAAGTCATAATCAACCTCCATTAAATCGATTTATAATAACTGTTTTACCAATAAACCTCGCCGAACAAAAACATCTGACATATGATGGTGGAACCATCGCTTCCAGGTAAAGATAGGAACGAAGCTCAAAAAAAACCACCCCTTGACCAACCTGATGATCAAGGGGTGGTTGGCTGAACCCAGAATTACCATTACAGCAAATCAAACAAGGAGGAGGGGGGTCAGCCGCCAACAAGGAAGAAAAGGAGTTTCTTGAACAAAGATATAACAGAGGAAAATTATAATAACATTAAATAGAGATTATTTTTCCTTAATTTCAACAACTGGTGAAACTTTTCGATAGCCGCCGGTTCAGAAAATGTTTTCTATATCTCTGGGCTCCCTTTTCCCGGTAGGCAGACTGACCCGGAAAACACTGCCTTCTCCGACAACGCTGTCGACCTTGATGGTGCCGTGATGAGCCTCGACAATCCACTTGACGATACTCAGCCCCAGCCCGCTGCCGCCGTATTGCCGGCTGCGGGCCTTGTCGGCCCGGTAAAAACGGTCGAAAATCCGGGGAATGGACTCTTCCGGAATACCTATCCCCGTGTCCGCAACCGCGATTTCGATACCATCGTCGACATTTTTCAGGGTCAAATGTATCTTGCCGCCGGCCGGTGTATAACGGATCGCATTGCTCAGCAGATTGACCAGCATCTGTCGCAAACGCAACTGGTCACCATAGATGGTTTCGACTTCTTCGATGGTGCTGCTGAGCTGAATCTTCTGTTCATCGGCCAGGATCTGGAAATGCGAGATCAGGCTGCTGACCAGGATACGAAGATCGACCGGTTCGAATTTTATGACCTCCTGCCCCATATCGCTCTTGGAGAGCAGAAGCAGATCGTTGACGATCTTGGCCATGCGCTCGACCTCCTCCAGACAGCTGCCGAGGGTCTCGAGGTATTCGTCAGCCGAGCGTTCACCCCGCAGGGAGATCTCCAACTCCCCCCGCATGATGGTCAACGGCGTGCGCAGTTCGTGGGAAGCATCGGCCGTGAACTGGGTGATTTTCTGGAAAGAGAGCGAAAGCCGGTCGAGCATGCCGTTGATGGTGGCGGCCAATTGCCCGATATCATCCTTGGCCACCGGCACGGTAATCCGTTCGTCCAGGTTGTTGACCGTGATATGACGGGTGGTCTGGGCGATCTCCCGGATCGGTTTCAGGGCCTTGCCGGCCAGAAAGAAACCCACCACGCCGGCGACGAAAAGCAGGCTCGGTCCAAGGACGAAGAACACCACCAGGAGGTTACGCATCGACTCGCGGACAAACTCGAGCGAGGTACCGACCTGGACGACGCCCTTGACCTTGTGGCTTTTGAAATCGATTACCGGAAAGTTGATAAAACGGATCGGCATCCCCGGGCCGAGAGGATACTGGGTTTCGAAGATGATCTTTCCGGTAGTTACGACCTCGCGCACCAGTTTCTTGTTGACGGGGATCTTCTTGTCGTCGAGGTTGTCGGTCCGTGATCCGGTCTCTCCGGAGAGATCGAGCACCCGGATAAATTTCCCCACCGGACGGGTACCGAAGATCCGGTTCAGGCGCCGCTCAAAATCGGGCGGCAGGAAATTCGGCACGACGCAGAGCTCGGTCTTGGAAATCAGTTCCGCCATGGTCTGCAAACGGTGGTCTACCGAGTGCATCAGCTTGCGTTCCATCATCACGTAGATGCTGAAACAGAAACAGGCCAGGACCACGCCGAAAACCAGAACGTACCAGGCCGTCAGCTTAAACCTGATACTGACCGGCCTCACTTTTTGTCACCCTCCTTCTTCTTGTCTTCCCTGAGGATGTAACCGACACCGCGCACGGTGTGAATCAGTTTCTGCGGGAAATCGCGATCAACCTTGTTTCTCAGGTAATTGACATAAACATCGATAACGTTGGTGAAGCTGTCGAAGTTATAATCCCAGACATGCTGAGTGATCATGGTCCGGGTCAGAACCCGATTGGGATTGCGCATGAAGTATTCCATCAGGGAATACTCCTTGGCGGTCAGTTCGATCTCCTTGCCGCCACGAATAACTTTATGGGAGATCAGATCCAATGTCAGATCGGCAAATTTGAGCACATTGCTGCCGGCCCCGCTGCGGCGGCGCAGGACCGCCCGGATCCGGGCCAGCAGTTCCTCGAAGGAAAAAGGCTTGGGGATATAGTCGTCGCAGCCGGCTTCAAAACCCTTGAGCTTGTCAACCACCATATCCTTGGCCGTCAGCATGATCACCGGAGTATCGATTTTATTCGCCCGCAGACTCTCCAGGACCATGACGCCGTCCTTGCCCGGCATCATCACATCCAGCAGAATAAGGTCGTAATCGTTCTCCATCGCCATGCTCTCCCCCTCGGGGCCGTCATAGGCGACGTCGACCACGAACTGCTCCTCCTTCAATCCCTTCTGCAGAAAGTTGGCGACCTTCTGTTCATCTTCAACAACCAGTACTTTCATCGGTGAAATCCTCCAAAGCACTTGAAATACAGCTTAAAATCACTTCTGCAACCATCGATATCGTTTCGAACCTAATCAATGCCGGAGAAAAAGTAAAGGGGGTGAACCACAGATTCACCCCCTTTTAGAAAATTATAATTTTATTGATGGTTTTGGCGTCACCATCGGCTACCGTTTAAGATTGACCACCTCATTGAGCAACTCGTCGCTGGTGGTGATCATCTTGGCATTGGCCTGGAAGGCCCGCTGCGCCGAAATCATCTTGACGAACTCGGTAGCGATATCGACATTAGACTGCTCCAGAGCGTTGGAGACGATAGTCCCCCGGCCGGCGGTACCCGGCAGGCCGACACTGACGTTACCCGATTTGATGGTTTCGGCCCAGAGATTGTCGCCCTTCTTCTCCAGCCCCCAGGGGCTGTTGAACATAGCCAGGGCAAGACGCGCCAAACCTTTGATCTCACCGTTGGAAAAGATTCCCGAAATCAGGCCATCGCTGCCGATACTGACCCCGGAGAGCGATCCTGCCGGAAAACCATCCTGAGTCTGGGAAAAAGTAGCCGAAGAATCGGCATACTGGGTGGTGCCGTCCAGACCGCTACCACCTTCGGTGGTACTTTCACCGAAATTGATATCGAT
>JAADEO010000040.1 GCA_013153415.1 Deltaproteobacteria bacterium | reverse complement strand
ACCACTTTGATTATGAACCAGGCCATTAGGGGCAATCCGAAGAGGATGCCGGCTACGGTTTCACCGTTGATCAACAGCAGGTTGCCGTCAAGCCATCCGTGCCGGTAGTTGTATATGTCGCCCAGGATCATGGGGTTGTAGTAGTTGAAGAGATAATGCATGATCATCGGCGGAATTATGCTGCCGGAGCGAAAGTAGAGCCAGGCGAAGGCGAAGGAGAAGATGAAAATGGCGGTCATCTGGATCGTGGTCAGCAGCCAGGGACCGGGCAGCCCGTTTACTTTTGCCAGTCCATAGATTACCGGTCCGTGCCAGATCGCCCAGATCAGCCCAGTGCCGATGGTTCCCGCGAGGCGACCCTTGTCCCGCGACAGATTTTCCAGCAGCCAGCCCCGCCACCCGTACTCCTCACCGAAAACCAGTGGCAGGCTCAGGGCCAGGCTTGTCAAAGGCGGCGCCAGCGGGTAGTCCACGGCTCCAGCCGGATGCCAGGTGGATAATCCGGTAGCCCACGTGGCGAGGGCGATCAGGCCGATGAAACCCAGCGGGTAGAGGATGGAAAAGACGAGGGTGGTTATCGGTACCGGGGCCAGGACCGGGCGCAGCATCTCTTTAAGCGGCCGGCGTCGGACAAAATTCAGGATGATGGCTACGGTCGCCGGTATGAACATCACCCAGTCGCAATGACCAAGCCGCTCAGTCCCGGAAAAAATCCAGGCCAGCAGGGACCAGCTCAAGGTCAGAGTCAGTACGATATAGAGGCCGATCCAGCTCAACCCGTCACCTCTGTTGCCTGTTGGTCCCCATCGGTTCCCCGTATGTTGTTGTGCCTGGCCCGCCGCTTTGATATTCGTTTCATTATTCAGTTGCCATGTAGTACGATTTTGATCTTCTGAGTCAATGCAATCGGCGTGATGGGTTTGGATATGTAATTAATTCCCCGCTCAAGCACACCATGGTGGGCGATTATGTTTTCCGTGTAACCAGACATGAAAATAACTTTCATCTCCGGCCTTTCTTTCCCGATTTTTTCTGCAAGCTCTCGGCCACTCATTCCCGGCATAATAACATCTGTAAGCAACAGGTGAACTTCGCCGCTATATTCGCTGAGTACATCGATTGCATCTTGACCGGATGTAGCCTGCAGGCAATTGTAGCCCTGCAGTTTTAGCGTTTCTATAATGAGTCGGCAAATCGATGTATTGTCATCAACGATTAGTATGGTTTCATTTCCTTGCGATAATTCCTTGGTGATATGTTTATCATCTTTCGGTTCCGCAATTTTATTGCTGGCCGGAAAATATATTTTAAAGGTTGTCCCCCTGTTTCTCTCACTGTATGCGTAAATATAACCATCGTGTTGTTTAACAATGCCGTATACTGTCGCCAGACCGAGTCCGGTTCCTTGACCCCGTTCCTTGGTCGTAAAAAAAGGGTCAAAAATTTTTGACAGAACCTCTCCCTCCATGCCTTCTCCAGTATCGCTGATAGTCAATAGAACGTATTTACCTGGTTTGACTTCTATGTGTTTATCCGCATAGAGCTTGTCAAGCTGAATCTCGGCGGTTTCAATTATTATTTCGCCGCCGTTCGGCATGGCATCTTTGGCGTTAACTATCATGTTCATGATAATCTGTTCGATTTGACCGGGATCGGCTTCGATGGTGCAGCTTTCCTCAGACAGATAGGTCGTAAAGATTATATCCTCGCCTACAATTTTACTCAATATTTTCAGGAAATCCTGGATGATTGTATTTATGGATATGACCTTCTTTTCCAGAACCTGTTTGCGGCTGAAGGCCAGCAATTGCCGTGTCAGAGTGGCGGCTTTGCTCCCGGAATCATGAATGAGCTTAACCCGCTTGTGTATTGGATCATCGGGGGGCAGATCAGCAAGTATCAGTTCGGAATAACCTATGATTACACTTAGAACATTGTTGAAATCATGGGCGACACCAGCGGCAAGCCGGCCAACGGATTCCATCTTCTGCGCCTGTTGGAGTTGCTGCTCGAGCCTGATTTTTTCCGAAGTCTCATCTTCCAGTTTACGGTAGGCTTTAACGGCTTTGCGGCACATGAAATTAATGGCATCGACCGTACTTGCGAGTTCATCATTTTTCGTATGTTTGTTGATGGGGCGATCCAGGGCCAGGGGATCCTGCTGGGTTTCCGGGTTGATGTCTCTAGTGTATTGCTGAATCGTAAGTAAATGCCTGGAAACAAGATGCCAGAATATGTAGATAATGCTGACGGACAGGATGAACATCAAGAGTAAGCTTTGACAAAGTGTAATAAGAATCGAGGCTTGAGCTTCCCGGAAAGCTGACTGTTTTGAGGCCACGACTGTGAGCTTACCGAGAAAGACATTTTCCCCTTCTTCCTGATGATAAAGGGAAACCGTTTTTTTTATGTTCTTGTCAATGTCCAAGGTGCCATTGCTGACAATCGTCTTCCCGTGTTCATCGGTGATTTGGGCAAATACGATATTGCCATTGAGCAGAAAACCCTTCATCACGAGATTGAGTGCGCGAGTGTCCAGTATCCAAAGACTCTGCTCTATGAGCGACTTGTTGGCTGTTACAATGTTTTCGAGTTCATCTTTAATAAAAGAGACTCTGTTTTGGTATTGCTGATAAGAAATAAAAAAGGAGAGTACCAGGGCCATTATTACACCCAGGAAGGTCACATAAAGTGCAAAACGCCTTCCGATTTTACTCTTTAACCATTCTGGTTTCACTATTGTCTTCATCTTTGATTTTGAGCACCGTCTAGGGGTAGCTGTCGGCCCCCTTCGAGAATGTGCTGGATGGTTTTATCCATCTGCATCCGATGAATGGTTTCGTTGAACCGGTCGATTATATTGGTAAATGACGAATCTTTCCTGATCAGCAGACGAAAAGCGATCGTTCTCAGAGGGTATGGGTTGGTGATTATATTTTTGTAACCTTCAGAATATGAACTCCCTTCCCTTGTCTTCTTTTTAATGAATGCTGCTCCCGTAAAACCATTTGCAATAAAAATATCTGCACGGTTCTTGATGAGCATATTGAAGGCATTATCCATTCTGGGAACCCAGATTATATGGGCTCCGTTTAATTCTTCATCAGTCCAACCGGAACCGATCGTTTCAACGACCTTAAATGGCAGGATCGCTTTCAACGAGCGTATAGCCATTATTTCCTTGATTCGATGATT
The DNA here is from genome assembly GCA_013153415.1 of Deltaproteobacteria bacterium. Taxonomy (GTDB): domain Bacteria; phylum Desulfobacterota; class Anaeroferrophillalia; order Anaeroferrophillales; family Tharpellaceae; genus JAADEO01. The sequence goes on along the minus strand of JAADEO010000040.1, from coordinate 9,819 downwards.
ATTTTTATTAACGAATATATGTTCGGAAACCAGAAGGATGGGATCCGAGCCGAGGAAAATCTTTTTTCTTGAATCGGTGAGGACAGTAATCATGCCGTCCGCTTTGCCGTCGGTTACGATTTTCTGCGCTCGGGCCCAGGGGTAGACTTCTACTTTGAGGGGAATGTCGAGGCGATGGAAGGCTTCTGTCATTATCTCATAAAAAATTCCTTTAGGTTTTCCGTTCGTTCCACGGTAGATGAGTGGCGGATAGTCCGCATCGTCTACCCAGTGAAAAGGCTTTTTCTCAGCGGCATAGGCGGAATTACACATCAATACCAGCATCAATAATAAGCAGGTAACTATTTTCATAATAAACACCTTATTAATAATGTCGGTTTCGTGAAGCCCTGATGTTTATAATAGTTTTCTTTCGGTTTGTTTTCAGCTCATCAGTAGTTTGATCGCCATGATGATGACGGTCACCGTTACCACCCGTTTGATCCAGTCGTGGCCCTTGAGGACGGCCAGGTGGACGCCGATCTGGCTGCCGGCCATGGTCCCGGCGGCCAGAACCAGGCCGAGGCTCCAATCGACCTTACCCTCGAGGGCGAAGATGGTCAGCGAGAGAATCGTGTAGGCGAGGATACTGACCACCTTGACGGCGTTGCCCTTGACCAGGTCGAGGCCGGCCAGGGTGGTGGCGGCCAGGACCAGGAAGCCGACTCCGGCCTGGACGAAGCCGCCGTAGATGCCGACCAGGAAGAAACCCACGGCCAGGGCCGGGCCGTTGAAAGGGCGCTGGCTGTGGTCGGTTTTTTTGAGCGGATCCCAGAGGGTCCAGAGGGTGACGACGATCATCAGGCCGGCGAGGATGTGCTTGAAGGTTTCATCGCCCAGTGCGATCGCCAGTTTCGATCCCAGCAGAGCTCCGGCCAGGGCCGGCAGCACGGCCCAGCGGACGTAGCGCCATTCGACCACGCCCCGGCGCTGGAAGCTCAAGGAAGCGGTGATATTCTGGCAGAGAATCCCGACCCGGTTGGTGCCGTTGGCGACCACCGGGGGCAGGCCCATGAAGATCAGCAGGGGGATGGTGAGAAAAGAGCCGCCGCCGGCCAGGACGTTGAGGGTGCCGGCGACTACGCCGACCAGGAAAAGGATGAGATATTGAAACATGGTTTCTTCTATTACTGCCGATATCGGAGCATGTCAACCGGGGGATTGAATCGGGTAGGAGCCCTTGACAGGGGCCGGTGGCATACCTATCTTGGCTGGGGAATGCATATCCGGGCTTTTCCGCCCGGCAGTTTTTCATAATCAGTCAAATTACTAAAGATGAGGTGGATACCGATGAGTAAAAAAGAGACCATGCAGTTTGAAACCGAGATCCAGCAGCTGCTGGATCTGATTATCCATTCGCTCTATTCGCATAAAGAGATTTTTTTGCGGGAGCTGATTTCCAATGCTTCCGATGCCCTTGACAAGCTCAAATTCAAGAGCCAGACCGACCAGGATCTGCTCGGTGACGACACCGAACTGAAAATCAGGATCGAGGTCGACAAGGACGCCCGGACCCTGAGCGTCATCGACAACGGCATCGGCATGACCCGCGAGGAGCTGATCGAAAACCTGGGCACCATCGCCAAGTCGGGGACCAAGGCTTTCGTCGAGGCTCTGAAAGAGAAGAAAGAGAACGCCCTGGAGCTGATTGGCCAGTTCGGGGTCGGTTTCTATTCCAGTTTCATGGTTGCCGAGAAAGTGGTTCTGACCACCCGGGCGGCCGGTTCCGATAAGGCCTTTCGCTGGGAGTCGACAGGCGACGGCAGCTATACCATTGAAGAGTGTGATCAGCAAAACCGCGGCACCTGCGTTACTCTCCATCTGCGCGAACCCGGTGATGACGATCAGGATTACACTCAGGAGTGGGTGATTCGCAACATCGTCAAGAAATACTCTGATTTCGTGACCTATCCGATCGTCATGGAGATTGAGCGCGAGGAGATTCCGACCGATGAAGAGGGTAAACCGATCGAGGGGGCCAAACCGGTCAAGAAGGTCACTGAAGAGGTCCTGAACTCGATGAAGCCGATCTGGAACAAGCGCAAGAGCGAGGTCACCGAAGAGGAGTACAAGGAGTTCTACAAGCATATCTCCCACGACTGGACCGATCCCCTGGAGGTCATTCACATCAACGCCGAAGGGATTCTCGAGTACAACGCCCTGATGTATATTCCGGCCAAGGCGCCGTTCGATCTTTTCATGCCCGAGAACAAGTCGGGAATGCAGCTCTACGTGCGCAACGTCTTCATCATGGACAACTGCGAGGAGCTGTTGCCGCCCTATCTGCGCTTTATCAAGGGCGTGGTCGATTCGGCCGACATCTCGCTCAACGTCTCCCGCGAGATGCTTCAGCACGACCGCATCGTCGGCAAGATCCGCAAGAATCTGGTCAAGAAGGTTTTCGATACCCTTTCGGGAATGCTTAAGGACGACCGCGAGAAATACCTCAAGTTCTGGGAGAATTTCGGCCAGGTCCTGAAAGAGGGGCTGCATACCGATTTCGAGAACCGCGAGGCGATCGCCGATCTCATCCTCTGCGCTACTACCGCCCAGGACGAGTTGACCACCCTGGCCGAGTATGTCGATCGGATGCCGCTGGAACAGAAGGAGATCTACTATCTCGCCGGTGAGGATCGCGAGATGCTGAAATCGTCGCCCCACCTTGAGGCCTTCAAGGAGAAAGGTTTCGAAGTCCTGCTCTTTACCGATCCGGTCGACGAGTGGGTGATCCAGGGGCTTTTCGAATACAAAGGCAAAAAGCTCAAGTCGGTGGCTAAAGGCGAGGTCGATCTCCTCAGTGAAGAGGAGAAGAAGGAGAAAGAGGAGCAGTTGCAGAAACTCGGTGACGAGTTCTCGGCCCTGATCAATTTCATCAAGAAGACCCTCGAGGGCCGGGTCGCTGAAGTCAAGCTTTCCCAGCGTCTGACCGAAAGTCCGGTCTGCCTGGTGGCCGGGGAGAATGATCTCTCCGCCAGCATGGAGCGGATTCTGAAAGCCGCTAACCAGCCGGTGCCGCCGAGCCAGCGGGTGCTTGAGATCAATCCCGATCACGAACTCCTGCAGCGGATGCGCGAGATTCATCGCAGTCAAGGCGAGACCGAGGAACTCAAGGAGTTTGCCGAGCTGCTTTATGATCAGGCGGTGCTGACCGAGGGCTCGAAGGTGGTTTCTCCGGAACAGTTCTGTCGGCGCCTGACCCGGCTGATGCTTAAAGCTGCCGCCGGGGAACCGACGGCTGAGAAAGAGAAATAGGTTGTCGGAATAAGCCCTGCGGACTTGCCGGGGCTTGGAACGCAAGCGGGGGAGCGGGCAGTGTGCCCGCTCCCTTTTTTTGTTCCTTCACCGCCGGGGATGAAATATGTTATTGCAGAAATGGCTATAATCTAGTATTTAGTCCGGCCAACTCGATTTCGGGGAAAAATGTCAAATCCAGAAAGAGGGAATGCAATGGAAGATGTTAAACGTATTCTGGTGGTGAGCCGGTCGACCAGCGACTGTCGCAAAGCCGTTCATTACGGGTTGAGACTTTCTAAAACGCTGGGGGCGGAAATGCTTCTGGCCTATGTCGATGACGACATCCTGAACAATGTCGGAGCCGATCTTGCGATTTCCAAGAAAGAGCTGGATGAGGAGAACCGGGAGTTGCAGCAGGAGATCAAGCGCGAGCTCGATGCCCTGATCGCATCGGAGCAGGAGGCCGGGACTCCGGTCAGGGTCAGTGAAAATTTTATCAACGACCGCTTGTTCGACGGCATTATGGGCTTTGTCGAAAAAGAGAATATCGACCTGCTGATTCTGATGGCCCATCCCGAGGGGCGTATCGAGAGAACCCTTTTTGATCCCGACTATGACAAATTGATCCATGAACTGCCCTGTTCCATCTTCCTGGTTAAAGAGGATATCTGATTTTTAGGTGATGAAGCGGGCCGGGGCGACCGGTTACGGCTTCCTGGCCGGATGTCAGGAGAAGAAGCATGAGCGAAAAGAAGATCGACACCCGAACCGTCAGGCATGTTGCGACGCTGGCCCGACTGGAGATGAGTGATCAGGAGACCGCCCTTTACGAGGAGCAGCTCAATGCTATTCTCGGTTACGTGGAGAAGCTCCAGGAGCTTGATACCTCTGACATCCAGCCTCTGGCGCATATCGCCGCTTCTGCGACTCCGATGCGCGAAGATGTGCCGGCTGCGGGCCTGGGCGAGAAATGCCTGACCAACGCCCCGGACCGGGAGGAGCGGTTTTTCAAGGTCCCCCAGGTTATCGAATAGAAGTTAATTAAGATGCCAGACAATTTTTCCGGCCGTGACGGAAACCTTTAAACGGGCTCCGCGCGGCCGGTTTTTGTTTGTTTTCCGGAGGAATGAGGATGGCGGAATTCAAAACCTTGCAATGGATGGAGAGTGAAAACGTCCTGCGGCTGCTCGACCAGCGCCGCTTGCCGCAACGAGAGAGTTACCTGGAGTGCGGCCGGCTGGCCGAGGTCGCCGATGCTATCCGCACGCTTGCGGTGCGTGGCGCGCCCGCGATCGGAGTGGCGGCCGCCTATGGGATGGTTGTCGGAGTCCGGGAAAGAGTGGACCTGGGAATGGAACCCGATCTTTCCACGCTCGCAGGAATCAGGGACACCCTGGCGGCGACCCGGCCGACCGCGGTAAATCTTTTCTGGGCTCTGGAAAGGATGTTTATAGTCGGGAAGGGATGCCTGGATCGGGGGAGCCGGGGGGAGGCGTTGATCCGGGAATTGCTGGCCGAAGCCCGGCGGATCGAGGCTGAGGATGAAGCCGCCCACCGTCGCTTGGGGATCAACGGGGCCGAACTGGTGCCCGACGGGGCCCGGATTTTGACCCATTGCAACGCCGGTGCCCTGGCCTGCGCCGCTTATGGTACCGCGCTCGGAGTGATCCGGGCGGCTTGGGAGGCCGGGAAAAAGATCTCTGTGCTGGCCGATGAAACCCGGCCTTTGCTGCAGGGATCCCGATTAACCTGCTGGGAGTTGCTCAGAGAGGAGATTCCGGTAACCCTGATCTGCGATAATATGGCGGCCCACTGTATGGCCGGGGGGATGGTCGACCTGGTGATCGTCGGGGCCGACCGGATTGCCGCCAACGGCGATACCGCCAACAAGATCGGTACTTACGGTGTCGCCCTGGCGGCTGCTGCCCATAACCTGCCTTTTTACATCGCCGCTCCGACCTCGACCATTGATTATTCGCTGTCTGACGGTGCCGCTATCCCGATCGAGGAGCGTGATCCCGACGAGGTCCGGCGTGGTTTCGGGCAGTTGACCGCTCCGGCCGCGGTGCCGGTCTACAATCCCGCTTTCGATGTCACCCCGGCCCGCCTGATTACCGCGATCATCACGGAAACCGGGGTTTTTCCTCCCGACCGGCTTCCCGGCCGCGGATCCGCCTGAACCGGCTGACTACTTGTTCGGCGTGATCCTGACCTTGGCCTTGTGCTGCTTGCTGCCGTAGACCTCGGCCTGGTTGTCGTTCAGGTAGATGACGATCTTGTCCCCGGTAACCCGGTTTTCACCCTGCCACATGACCGGGTTGCCGGTCAGGATGACCTTCCTTTCGGCCTGGATGAGCTCGGCCTTCTCGCAGGTGACGAATTTGTCGGCCTGATTCAGTTTGACGTTGCCGACGGCCACCGCCCTGATCAGTTTCCGATTCTGCATGTCGAAATAGTTGACGACCTTGTCGGCGTAGAGAACCATGTCTTTCTGCTTGGCGATGACCTTGCCGCCGAAGGAGATGGTGCCTTTCTGGCGATCGGCTTCGGTCCAGTCGGAGATGATCTCCAAAGGTTCATCCCGGCGCCCGATGCGGGCCTGCTGGCGGACGCCGCTGGTTTTCGCCGCTGTGGCCGCGGTCGACGGGGAACCGGCCCCGCCTTTTATCGGCGGTGCTCCGGGAGTTTCCGGTGCCGGGGGTATCCGGGGTTCCTGGTCGCCTTTTTTCTTCGCTGCCGGCGGCGTTGTGGGTCGGTAGAGGGAGGCGAAGGTTACCTCTTCGGCCGTCCGGTCGCGTTTGCCGGTGTTGCCGAACATGTTGAAAAAACGCGGTGAGTGGTCTTCTGAGGCGATGGGCGTGGTCACATAGCGGTCGTTGATATCCTCCTCATGGAGCAGAAAGTAGTCTCTGACCATGAAAAGCAGCGGTACCCCGGGGCCTTCGTCTTTCTCCAGCAAGGGCAGGGCCTGGGGGGTATAAGGACTTTTGGGGAAGCCCTTGGTCAGGGTCAGGAGGGCCCGGTGCCCTTTGTCGGGCTCATCGTAATTGAGATAGGCGACTCCGAGGTAGTAGAGGACCTTGTCATCGATGAAGCCGGGGTAGGTCTGCAGCAGGTATTCGAAACGCTTGATCGCGGCGTTGAATTTCTCCTGTTTGAAATAGAAAAAACCGATATAGAATTCATGCTTGGCGAGCAGGCGTTTGCAGTCGTTGATGCGCTGGATGATCTTGTCCGTGTAAGGCGGTGAGTCGGGATAGCGCGCAAGCGCTTCCTGAAAGATTTCCAGGGCCTGCTTCAGCGGGATCAGATCCCGGTCGATGGTTTTGAACTCCTTGAAGTGGCACATCCCCGACTGGTAATAGGCGTATGGGGCCTTGGGGTGGTTTTCGTTGAAATTGATGAAGTCATTATAGGTCCGGGCCGCTTCTTTGAGCTCGATCTTGCGGTAGGAGATGTCGGCGGTGCGCAGCAGGGCCAGCTTGGCGTATTCGGAATCGGGAAACTCGTTCTGAACCGCCTGGAAGAGCTCGTTGGCTTTGGACAGACTGCCGTCCTGGTAGGCCTTCTCGGCCTTGGCGAAAAGCGAGCCCGGGCTCTGGGCGATGATTTCATGGGAAGAGCATGAGATCAGCAAGGTGGCGGCCAGACTGAGGAGCAGAAAAATAAAACAGCCCTGTAAAGCAGGGCTTTTTCCGGAAGCGAAAAACATCAGTGGGGATATTCCTTGAAAAAATGAGCCGGTTCGGTTAATTTCGGAAAACCTGATTTTGAGCCCCGTTCATTATTACAGAAAGTTTTCTATGTCAATGTCTAAACCGATCGACCCGGGGTCTGTCTACGCCCTGGCCGCCAATCAATGCGGAGAGATCATCGATCATCCCGAATGGTTGATGCTCGGCGCTTCGGGCTTGCAGAACCGGCGGCCGCAGGCGGAAGAGCTGATCCCCCTGCCTGAGGGGAGCCGGCTTTTTTTTCTGCCCCAGTGCCCCTCGCTGGGTTGGGACCCGGAAACCGCCCGGGCTCGTCCGATCGACCGTATTCCCGGGATCGACGGAGGTGAGCGGTTGCAGGGGGTGGCTGCTTTTCTGCCGCCGGCCTACAGCCGTTTCCTGCTCCCGGCGGTGGCCTGGCGCGATACCGAATATGTTCTGCCCCTCTGGGCCTATACCGCGGTGGGCTGGTCGGATGATGTCGGTTACGTCACCTGCGCCTGCCGCATCGATGAAAACCGGCAGTGGGAGCCGGATTTCTTCGACGATCGCGAAGTGGTGGCCGGGGTCGAGAAAAAAAGGTCTCTCTATCCCGATAACCGTTTGGTCGCCCATCTCAGCCGTTGCGCTGTCGATTATCACTGCTTTGCAGCCAAAAACTATTTTCTCGAACGCTGGGAGTGTCCGCTGCCGAGCTCGCCCGTCTGTAACGCTAACTGCATCGGGTGTCTCTCCTTTCAGGATGAAGCCGCGGTCGCGAAGGGGGAGAGTTGTCCGGCTTCGCACGACCGCATTGATTTCGTGCCGACCGTCGATGAGTTGCTCGAGGTCGCTCTGCCGCATATCGAAAAAGCGGAAAATCCGGTTTTGAGTTTCGGCCAGGGCTGTGAAGGAGATCCCATCCTCCAGGCCGACCGGATTGGCGAATTCGCCCGCCGGGTGCGGCAGGTGACCCCGGGTGGGACCCTCAATATCAATACCAACGCCAGTCTGCCGGCAAAAGTGGCATTGTTGGCCGAGGCCGGGATGGACAGTATCCGGGTCAGTCTCAATTCCGCCCGCAAGGAGACCTATCTGCCCTATTACCGGCCCCGGGGATACGCGTTCCCGGATGTCCTGGATTCTCTGAAACTGGCCAAATCCGGCGGAATGCACCTGGCGCTCAACCTGCTGGTGCTGCCGGGGGTGACCGATGCCGAAGCCGAGGTCGAGGCCTTGTTCGAGCTGATCGACCGCTACCGGGTCGACCAGGTCCAGATGCGCAATCTCTGTATCGATCCCAGACAGTACCTGGGGTTGTACGGACACGGTTTCGACCGCCCCATGGGGATTGCGAAGCTGATCGAAAAACTGCGCCGGAGTTTTCCGGACCTGCATATCGGTTATTTCAACCGCTACCTGCATGCCGAAGATAATCAACAGCGAACGTAAACCGATCAAGCTCTGGCTCGATGACATCGAAGCCGGTGCTTTGGAACAGGCCCGCAACCTGGCCAATCTGCCGTTTCTGGTCTCGCATGTCGCGGTCATGCCCGATGCCCATCTCGGTTACGGTATGCCGATCGGCGGGGTGATAGCCACCGCTGGGGTGATCATTCCCAACGCGGTCGGGGTCGATATCGGCTGTGGCATGTGCGCCGTCCGGACCGGGCTGCGCCGTATCTCGACGCTTGAGTTGCAGGAAACGGTGACTGAGATCAGAAAACTGGTTCCGGTCGGTTTCCGTCACCATCAATGCCGCCAGGACAAAAGTCTGATGCCGCCGTTTCCGGAGGGCTTCAGCAAGAAGGATCTGCCGGTCATCAACCGTGAATACAACAATGCCCTGACCCAGCTTGGGACCCTTGGTGGCGGCAACCATTTTATCGAGATCCAGAAGGGCAGTGACGGCTATATCTGGCTGATGCTCCATTCCGGCAGCCGCAACCTGGGTTTCAAGGTCGCCGATTATTATAACCGCCGGGCCCGGGAACTCAACCGCAAGCGGGGTGAGCTGCCGGCCGCGGCCCGGGAACTGGCTTTTCTCGACCTGGATAGCGATCTCGGTCGCCGTTATCTGGCGGCGATGACTTTCTGCGTGCGCTTTGCCGCCGCCAACCGTCTCCTGATGATGGCCCGTCTGAAAGAGGCCCTGGAGCGGGTGCTTCCCGGGGTGACTTTCGCCGAACCGCTCGATATCGCCCACAACTATGCCGCCCGGGAGACTCACTTCGGCCGCGAGGTGATCATCCATCGCAAGGGTGCCACCCGGGCCCGGACCGGCGAACTGGGGATTGTCCCCGGCTCGCAGGGGGCGCCCAGCTATATCGTGCGGGGCAAGGGCAACCCGGAGAGCTTTCTCTCCTGCGCCCACGGTGCCGGCCGGCGCCTGGGTCGTAAGCAGGCCCGGCGCCAGCTCGATCTCGCCTGCGAGCGTCGTCGGCTTGAGAAGGAGGGCATCCTCCATTCGCTTTACAAGCCCAAAGATCTCGATGAAGCGGCCGGGGCTTACAAGGATATCGGACGGGTCATGGAGAATCAGCAGGACCTGGTCGAGGTCGTGACCGAACTCAAGCCTCTGGCTGTGATCAAGGGTTGATTATCCAGTTTTTTGCAAGTTGTTTCGCGGTTGAAAAACCGGAAAAGATTCTGATAAAAGACTTGTTCGCAGATCGGAAAGACCTGTTTGGGTTGCGGGAGAGGATCCCCCGCATTAGCGTCTTCTGGACGCCTTTTGCGCGAACATGATCTGTCTTTGAAGGAGAGAAGATCCGAAGATGAAATATATCGGAGCCCATGTCAGCGCCGCGGGCGGAGTGGCCCAGGCCCCGCTACGGGCCCGGGAGATCGGGGC
>JAADEO010000057.1 GCA_013153415.1 Deltaproteobacteria bacterium | reverse complement strand
GAGGACATGAGCGAGGAGCGCAAGAAGATCATTAAGGCCCTGGGCGCCGAACTCATCCTGACCCCGAAGGAGGAGAGCCTGACCGGGTCTGTCAACAAGGTTAAAGAGCTTCACGCCGAGATCGAGAATTCCTATATCCTCGGCCAGTTCGAGAATCCCGACAATCCCGAGATCCACTACCGGGCGACGGCGACCGAGCTCTGGAAGCAGCTTGAGGGCAATGTCGATGTCTTCGTCGCCGGGGTCGGTTCCGGCGGCACCCTGGGCGGGGTCGGACGTTTCCTGAAAGAGCAGGACGAGAATATCCGGGTGGTTGCGGTCGAGCCCGAGAATTCGGCCGCGCTGCTGGGCCAGGAGCCGGGCCTGCACCAGATTCAGGGGATCGGCGACGGTTTCGTACCACCGGTCCTCGATGTCTCATTGATCGACGAGGTGGTCACCGTCAGCGATGACGACGCCATCAATACCGCCCGCGAACTGGCCCGCTGCGAGGGTACTCTGGTCGGGACCTCGTCGGGCGCCAACGTCTGGGCCGCGATGCGCCTGTCGGAACGCTACGGTCCCGATAAACGGGTGGTGACCATCCTGCCCGACCGGATCGAGAGATACTTCAGTACCAGCCTGATCTGAAGAATACCTACTTTTTGGGGAAAAATCATGGAACTTTTCGAATGCTCCCTGGAAGAGCTTGCAGGGATGCTGGCGCAAAAAGAGATCTCCTCGGTCGAGGTGACCCGGTCGGTGCTGGGCCGCATCGCCGCGGTCGAAGATCGTATCGGGGCCTATCTGGCGCTTGATGAGGCCGGGGCTCTGGCCCAGGCCGAAGAGGCCGACCGGCGGCGGGCCGGGGACGAAGGGGTGACGCCGCTGACCGGGATTCCGATCGGGCTGAAAGATCTGCTTTCGACCCGGGACTTCAAAACCACTTGCGCCTCGAAGATGCTGGCCGACTACCGGCCCGAGTACGATGCCACCGTGGTGACCCGGCTCAAGCAAGCCGGGGCGGTGCTGCTCGGTAAGCTCAACATGGACGAGTTCGCGATGGGCTCTTCGACCGAGAACTCGGCTTTGAAAAAGACCGTCAATCCCTGGGATTTTTCCAAGGTTCCGGGCGGGTCTTCCGGGGGCTCGGCGGCCGCCGTCGCCGCCGCCGAGGCGATCGCCACTTTGGGCTCGGATACCGGCGGTTCGATCCGGCAGCCGGCCTCGTTCTGCGGGGTTGTCGGCCTGAAACCGAGTTATGGCCGGGTTTCGCGTTACGGGCTGGTAGCCTTCGCCTCGTCGCTCGACCAGATCGGTCCCGTGACCCTGACGGTGGCTGACGCAGCCCTGTTGCTGCAGGCGATCGCCGGGGTCGATCCTCGTGATTCGACTGCGGTCGCCACCCCGGTGCCGGATTACTGTGCGGCCCTGAAAAAAGAGATCCGGGGGTTGAAACTCGGGGTGCCGCGGGAGTATTTCGCGGCCGGGCTCGATCCCGAGGTCGAGGCCGCCGTCCGTCTCGCCATAACCCAGCTCGAAGGACTCGGCGCCGAAATCGTCGAGATCTCCCTGCCTCATACCGATTATGCGGTGGCGACCTACTACCTCTTGGCCACGGCCGAGGCGAGTTCCAACCTGGCCCGCTACGACGGGGTCAAGTACGGTTTCCGGGCCGCCGACTGCGACGGTCTCAAAGAGATGTATTTCCGGACCCGGGCCCAGGGCTTCGGATCCGAGGTCAAGCGTCGCATCATGCTCGGCACCTACGCCCTCTCCTCGGGCTATTACGACGCCTACTACCGCAAGGCCCAGCAGGTCAGGACCCTGATCCGGCGTGATTTCGATGCGGCCTTCGATAGCTGCGACGCCATCGTCAGTCCGGTCTGCCCGACCCCGGCCTTCGCTTTCGGCGAGAAGATCGACGACCCGCTGGCGATGTATCTATCCGATATCCTCACCATCCCGGTCAACCTGGCCGGATTGCCGGCGCTTTCGCTGCCCTGCGGTTTTTCCGGTGCCGGTCTGCCGATCGGTTTCCAGGTGATTGCCGCTCCCTTTGCCGAAGAGACCCTCCTGCGGGTCGCCTGGCACTATGAACAGCAGGCCGGCTGGGTCGGCAAGCGGCCGCAGCTTACGGAAGAGGAGGTCTGACCATGGATTATGAAATCGTCATCGGCCTCGAGGTCCACTGCCAGCTCAAGACTGAAACCAAGATTTTCTGCGGCTGTTCGACCAGTTTCGGCGAACTGCCCAACGCCAATACCTGTCCGGTCTGTACCGGAATGCCTGGTGCCCTGCCGGTGCTGAATCGCAAGGTCGTCGATTTCGCCATCCGGGCCGGACTGGCGACCAACTGCAGGATCGTTCCTAACAGCGTCTTCGCCCGCAAGAACTACTTCTATCCCGACCTGCCCAAGGGCTACCAGATCTCCCAGTTCGAATTGCCGATCTGCCTTTCCGGCAGTCTCGAGATCGAGGTCGAGGGAGAGAGCAAGACCATCGGCATCACCCGAATCCACATGGAGGAGGATGCCGGCAAGCTGGTCCATCCCGAGGATGAGTTCGGGGTCAGCTACGTTGATTACAACCGGGCCTGCGTGCCGCTTCTGGAAATCGTCAGCGAACCCGACATGCGCTCGGCGGCCGAGGCCGTGGCCTATCTCAAGGCCCTGCGCGATGTCATGCTCTACCTGGGGATCACCGACGGCAACATGGAGGAGGGCAGCTTTCGCTGCGATGCCAACATCTCGCTGCGGCCGTTCGGGCAGAAAGAGTTCGGCATCCGGGCCGAACTCAAGAACATGAACTCCTTCCGCAACGTCCAACGGGCCATCGACTACGAGGTCGAACGCCAGGCCGAGATCCTCGACGAGGGCGGGACCGTGGTCCAGGAAACCCGGCTCTGGGACGCCGAACGCGGAGTCACGCGCTCGATGCGGGGCAAGGAGGAGGCCCACGACTACCGCTATTTCCCCGATCCCGATCTCCTGCCGGTGGTGATCGATGAAGAGTGGATCGAAGAGGTGCGCAACAGCCTGCCCGAACTGCCGGCTGCCAAGCGCCGCCGTCTGGCCGCCGATTACGGAATTCCGGCCAGCGACGCCGAAATGCTCTGTGCCGACCGGGCCCTGGCCGACTATTTCGAAGCCGTGGTGGAACTGGCCGGAGCCGGCCAGGCCAAGAGCGCCGCCAACTGGATCATGGTCGAGCTGATGAAATTCCTCAACGAGGAGAAGGTCGGCATCATTGCCTGCCCGGTGACCCCCGCGGGTCTGGCCGAGCTTCTGGGGCTGATCGCCGACGGCACCATCAGCGGCAAGATCGCCAAGCAGGTCTTTGCGACGATGTACGAGCAGGGCGACAATGCTCCGAAAAAGATCGTCGAGCGCGAAGGGTTGGCCCAGATGTCGGATGCCGGCGAGCTGGCCGCCCTGGTCGATGAGATCATCACCGCCAATGCCGACAAGGTGGCCCAGTATCAGGCCGGAAAAACCAAGCTGTTCGGTTTCTTCGTCGGCCAGGTGATGAAGAAGACCGGCGGCCAGGCCAATCCCCGTCTGGTCAACGAGCTTTTCAAGGAAAGAATCGGCTGATCGGGCGTGCCTCGGCCCCCCGGAAAAATTAAAGATTGCTAAATAGCGGATATTCATATATAAGAGAGCCGTACCGGTCCGGCAATATCGTGATTGACGTGACGATTGTTCAACAGAAGCCGTTCCACCCGGGCCCGGATTCAGCTCAGCTGGTCATATGTTTTTTCAGAGAACCTTAAAAAAAGAGATCTCCTGTGTCGGTATCGGTCTGCATTCGGGGATCCGGGTCAAGCTGGTGATGAAACCGGCGCCCGCGGGTCATGGCCTGAGGCTGCAACGGGTAGACCGGGGACGGGTCCGGGCCGAGATTCCGGCTCTCTCCGATTATGTTGTCGATACCTCGCTGGCTACGACCCTGGGGATCGACGAAAAGAATACCATCGGGACGGTGGAGCATCTGCTTTCGGCCTTTTCCGGGCTCGGGGTCGATAACGCCCTGATCGAGGTCCACGGTCCGGAAGTGCCGATCATGGACGGCAGCGCCAATCCTTTCGTCTATCTGATCAAGACCGCCGGGATCAAGCGTCAGGTCGAGCCCAAGCGCTACCTGCGCATGACCGGTACGGTCACCGTATCCGACGGGGACAAATGGGCCCGTTTAGGACCCCAGCCCCCATCTTCCGATACCTCGCTATCGATCATCAGCCATATCAGCTTCGATCATCCCCTGATCGGTTCCCAGAGTTTTCATTTTTCCTTTTCCGACGTGGTTTACGACCGTCAGATCAGCCGGGCCCGGACCTTCGGCTTCCTGCATGAAGTCGAGTGGATGAAATCCCGCAACCTGGCTCTGGGCGGTTCTCTCGACAACGCCATTGTTCTTGACGAATATTCGATCTTAAACGACAGCGGTCTGCGTTTTCCGGATGAGTTCGCCCGCCACAAAGTGCTCGATTGCTTCGGTGATGTCACCCTGTTGGGGATGCCGCTGATCGGTGTTCTCGAAGCCAACAAGACCGGCCACGCCCTCAACCACAAGCTGGTCCAGGCGGTGCTCGCCAATGCCGAGGCCTGGGAACCGGTGACCGCCGCCGAATGGGCCGACGGTACCCTGCCGCCCTTCACGGTTCCGCGCCTGGTTATGGGAGAATCCCTGTTTTAAGGACGAGGTGGTTGTTGAATGGAATGTCTGAAAGCCCGGTAATGCCGGGCTTTTTTTGTTTCCTGGCGGGTGGTTTTTACCGGAACAGCCTCGCCAGAGCCCGGAAAAGTCCTTCGCTGGTGTACTCGTCGGCGACAGCCGCAACCTCAAGACCGGCCTTGGCCGCCGCCTCGGCGGTAACCGGACCGATGCAGACTGCGGGGATTTGTTGCAGGCGAGGGAGGTTTCCCGGGGCGCAGTGCTTGGCCAGGTTGGTCGCGGTCGAGGCGCTGGTCAGGGTGATGATGTCGATGGCATCATCGGCCAGGAGACGGTTGAGTTCGGCGGCCGAGGTTGCCGGGAAAATGGTCTGGTAGACCGGTACGAGATCGACCCGGGCACCCTGTTTTCTTAAGGTTTCGACCAGCAGTTCCCGGGCCTTGAGGGCGCGGGGGAACAGGAAAGCCTGGTTTTCCAGGTTGCGGCCGGCAAAAAGGGCGAGAATGCCCTCGGCGGCGTACTCCTTGGCTACGGTCCGGCATTCGAGACCGTGATTTCGGGCCGCTCCGGCGGTTTTGGGGCCGACGCAGACAGTTTCGAGATGGTTGAGAACGGTCGGTGGCAGGCGATGGAATTCCAGTCGTCTGAAGAAACGCTCTACCCCGTTGACACTGGTCAGCAGCAGCCACTGGTATCCCGTCAGGTCGGCGAGGGCCCGGTCGGCCGGTTCCCAGTCGGGCGGGTCGATGATCGCGATCGTCGGCAGGGCAATGGCTTCGGCTCCGGCGGTTTCGAGGAGCGATACCAGCTCCCGGGCCTGTTTGGGGGGGCGGGTAACGAGAACGCGCCGGCCGGCAAGAGAATCAGCGGCCTCCTTCAAGGTCCATGCACTCCGCAAGCAACTGTTCCGCACCCCGTTCCAGCAGGGTCCGGGCCAGGCTCTCGCCTAAGGGTTCGGGCTCTGTTCCGCTCATTTTTTCCTTGATGATTTGGCGGCCGTCGAGAGCCGCGACCAGGCCGGTCAGGGTGACCAGGTTGTCGTCGGCGACCGTGGCGAAAGCTGCGATCGGCACCTGGCAGCCGCCCTCCAGAGTTTTTAAGAGAGCTCGTTCGGCCCGGACCGCGAGCGCCGTTTTTTCATCGTGGAAAAAAGCCAGACGCCGGTTGTTGAAATCGTCATCGATCCGGGTCTCGATCCCCAGCGCCCCCTGGGCGATGGCCGGCAGGGAGATTTCCGGTTCCAGGATTTCGGTGATTCGTTCGGCCCAGCCCAGGCGCTTGACCCCGGCTGCGGCCAGGATGATGGCGTCGTATTCGCCCCGGTCGAGTTTCTTCAGGCGAGTGTCGACGTTGCCTCTGAGATCCCGGATTTCGAGATCGGGAAAGGCGTTTAAGAGCTGGGCCTTGCGCCGCAGACTCGAGGTGCCGACCACGGCGCCTCTCCCGAGTTCAGCCAGTTTTCTGCCGTTGTTGGAGAAGAAGGCATCACGGGGGTCTTCGCGCGGCGGGATCAGCGCCACCTGCAATCCTTCGGGCAGTTCGGTCGGAACATCCTTCATGCTGTGGACCGCAAGATCGATGCGGCCCTCGAGCAGGGCGTCTTCGATCTCCTTGACGAAAAGCCCTTTGCCGCCGACCTGAGCCAGAGGTACGTCGAGAATCTTGTCGCCCTTGGTCTTGATGATCTCCATTCCCACTTCTATGCCGGGATAGCGGCGTTCCAGCTCGCTCTTTACCCAGTTGGCCTGCCAGAGGGCCAAAGCGCTGCCCCGGGTGCCGATGGTGATCGGCCGATGGTCGTTACTCATAGATGACTCCTGGTGATGGTGTTGCCGTGAAAGGAGATGAAAAAATGTGGCCTCCGGTTTTCCTTCGCAAGGGACGGGTTCACTCCTCCGGCAGTTTGAAGATTTTGCGGATCACGACCGCCGGGGGTGGCCCCTGGCCGTTGTTGTTCTCTGGCGCCTTGAGGTAGTTGAGCGGGTGGTGCAGGAACTTGTTGGTGATGGCCTTGACCATTGCCTCGAGCTTGCGTTTCTCCTTGTCGCTTAAGTCGGGAAAGGCGCTTAAAGTCTTATCCAGTTCCCGGGCGGCGATTTCAGCCGTTTGGCGGCGCAGAGCCTTGATTGTCGGGGTGACAGCCAGGGATTCGAGCCACAGTTCGAATTTTTCGACCTCCTGGTCGACCAGACCCTCGGCCCGCAGGGCCTCCTGCTGGCGCTGGTCGAGGTTTTCGGTGATCACCTCCTGGAGGTCGTCGACGTCGAAGAGGTAGATGTTGTCGAGTTCGTTGACTTTCGGGTCGATGTCCCGAGGTACGGCGATGTCGATCAGGAAAATTGGCCGGTTGCGCCGTTTTTTGAGGGCCGTGGTCAGTTCTGTGGGGCCGATCAGGTAGTCGGGCGAGCCGGTTGAACTCAGGATGATGTCGGCCTCGTCGAGCTCCTGGCGGAAGCTGTCGAAGGAGACCGCAATGCCCTCGAATTCGGCCGCCAGTTCCTGGGCCCGGCTGAAAGTGCGGTTGGTGACCAGGACCTGTTCGATGCCCTGGTTGACGAAATGGCGGGCGGCGAGTTCGCACATCTCGCCGGCTCCGATCAGCATCACCTTCATACCTTTCAGGTCGCCGAAGATCTTCTTGGCCAGCTCGACCGCGGCGAAACTCACCGAAACCGCGGAACTGGCGATCTTGGTCCGGGTCCGGACCTCCTTGGCGATGAAGAAAGAACGGTGCATCAGGCGGTTTAAGATCAACCCGGTGGTCCGGGCCTCGGAAGCAATGAAGAAGGCGTCTTTGAGCTGGCCCAGGATCTGGGGTTCGCCGATGACCATCGAATCGAGGCTCGAGGCGACCCGGAAACTGTGGCGGACGGCGGCCTGGTCGGCATGAAAATAGAGCTTGTCGGCGAAATCGGCAGCCGGCAGCCGGTGGAAACCGGCCAG
Organism: Deltaproteobacteria bacterium; assembly: GCA_013153415.1. Taxonomy (GTDB): domain Bacteria; phylum Desulfobacterota; class Anaeroferrophillalia; order Anaeroferrophillales; family Tharpellaceae; genus JAADEO01. The sequence goes on along the minus strand of JAADEO010000057.1, from coordinate 5,707 downwards.
GAAGGCGACCATCCTTTCCCGGCAGTTATCAAGCCTGTCGGTGATACCGTAGATCTCAACCCGGTTGCAGGTCGACAGGATCAAGGCTTCGCTGAGTCCTGCCTCCTGCCGGAGCTTTTCCAGAGCGGCGGGAATCTCTTCAGCCTTGAAGGCGAGTCGTTCCCGGGTGTCGACCGGGGCCGTCTGGTGGTTGAGTCCTGAAATTACAATATGCATAATCGGAGAGCGACCTTGTCGAATTGAAAACTCAGTGGAGATAGCCGTGCAGGCCGCTTAGGAAAAGATTGACACCCAGGAAGGTGAACATGATGGCGGCAAAACCGATGATAGTCAAAAGTGCGGCCCGGCGGCCACGCCAGCCCGAATTCATACGGCCGTGCAACAGGGCGGCGAACAGCAGCCAGGTGATCAGCGACCAGGTCTCTTTCGGGTCCCAGTTCCAGTGCGATCCCCAGGCATACGAAGCCCAGACCGAACCGCTGATGATACCCAGGGTCAGCAGCGGGAAACCGAGCCGCAAACAGAAGTAGTTGAGTTCGTCGAGCTTTTGCAGGGCCGGCAGGCGGCGAAAAATACCTTTGAGTCGCTTCTTTTTGATCAGGTGTTCCTGGATCAGGTAGATGACTGCGGCTCCGCAGCCCAAGACCAGGAAAGCGTTGCCGGCGAAACTCAAAAGGACATGGACCGGCAGCCAGAAGCTTTTCAGAATCGGTGGCTGGGGCGTGACCGCATGGTTGAGGACCAGGGCCCAGAGTGTGAAAATGATCAGCAGCGGAGCGGTGAAAGCTCCGAGCATGGCGATGCTGTTCTTACGGTTGACGACGATAAAGGCCAGGGCCAGGAGCAGGGCGAAAAAAGAGAGGGATTCGTGGAGATTGGTGACCGCCAGGGTGCCGGTTTCGAAACAGCGGATCAGGAAAGCGGCAGCGTGGAGAACAGCCCCGAACCTGATGGCGTCGCTGCCGCCGTGCAACGCCTTTTGCCCGGGTCGGAAAAGATAGACGAAGCCGGTGATCATGCTGATGACGTAGAGAAGCAGAGCTCCGACCAGCAGAAGTGAATATATTAGTTCCATTGCTAAACAGGTTCAGGGATGCAAAGGTTTGAATGTCTAGTGGGGTTTATAGTAGCCATGTTTCCGGGTGTCAACCGCAAACCCCGATTTCCCGAGAGCCGGGGGATAAAAAAAGATTGCACTTTCAATTTGTGAAATGGTAGTTATGAGTTTTACCGTCCCCGTGCATTCGGAAAACCGCTAGATAAGTTAAGGATAAAAAATCATGTATTTCCCGATCTACCGGCCCCGGCGGCTGCGGGCCGATGCCAATATCCGCCGCATGGTGCGCGAGACCTCGCTCAGTGTCGATGATTTTATCGCTCCGCTTTTTGTCTGTCCCGGCGAGGGGGTGAGAAAAGCGATCTCCTCGATGCCGGGCAACTACCAGCTTTCGGTCGACGAACTGGTTAAAGAGGCCGAGAATTTGAAAAGACTGGGAGTCCCGGCGATCATTCTTTTCGGGATTCCCGAAACCAAGGATGAATTGGGCAGCGGCGCCTACGCCGATGACGGGATCATCCAACAGGCTTTGCGGGCGCTCAAGACCGAGGTTTCCGATCTTTTGCTGATCACCGATGTCTGTTTGTGCGAATACACTTCACACGGTCACTGCGGGGTTATCGAGAAGGGCCGGGTCGACAACGACAAGACCCTCGAACTGCTCGTGAAGGAGGCGGTTTCCCACGCTCGGGCCGGGGCCGACATGGTAGCCCCGTCCGATATGATGGACGGCCGCGTCGGCTTCATCCGCAAAGCCCTCGACCGCGAGGGCTTCGATCAGGTTTCGCTGATGGCCTACTCGGTCAAGTACGCCTCGGCTTTCTACGGACCGTTTCGCGAAGCGGCCGAGTCGCCGCCCCAGTTCGGTGACCGCAAGAGTTACCAGATGGATCCCGCCAACGCCCGCGAGGCCCTGCGCGAGGCATCCCTCGATATCGAAGAGGGGGCTGATATCATCATGGTCAAACCGGCCCTGCCTTATCTCGATATTCTCCACGCCCTGAAGGAGGAGTTCGACCATCCGTTGGCCGCCTACAACGTCAGCGGCGAGTTCGCGATGATCAAGGCGGCGGCCGCAAAGGGGTGGATTGACGGCGAGACGGCGATGCTCGAGGCCCTGCTTTCGATCAAAAGAGCCGGGGCCGACATGATCCTGACCTACTTTGCGAAAGAGGCGGCGGAGATCCTTTAGCGATTGAGATCTGCGAAAATACGCGACGAAATGGTATGCAAAGATCTGGAATAACAGGTGATCGGTATGTGTCCGGGAGTTGATTTTGTCCGGCCCCGAGTCCGGGAGATGAGCGGCTATGTGCCCGGCCGGCAGCCGGCCCCGGGGGTGAAGGTGATCAAGCTCAACACCAACGAGAGCCCCCTGCCGCCTTCTCCGGCGGTGGCCGAGGCGATTGGCGGGTTGCTGGAGAATCCTGACCTCTTCCGGCGCTATCCCAGCCCGGCAAGCTCCAGCCTGCGTGCGGCCGCGGCCGCGGCTTTCGGTTGTCGGCCGGAAGAGGTGATTGCCGGCAACGGTTCCGACGAGCTTTTGCGGATCATTGTCGACACTTTCGTCGAGACCGGGGAGGAGATTGCCTATTTTCACCCCTCCTATTCGCTCTATCCGGTGCTGGCCGCAATCCGCGGGGCCGAGAGCCGGGCCCTGCCGCTTTTTGCCGATCGGGGAGAACTCTATATTCCGGATGAAGAGCAGCTTGCCGGGGTCAAGCTCTTCTTTCTGACAAGTCCCAATGCTCCGCTCGGTTTTTCTTTCGACAACGGTTATATCCGCCGCTTGGCGGAGAGCTTTTCCGGGGTCGTCGTGGTCGACGAGGCCTACGCCGACTTCGCCGAGACCAACGCGTTGCCGCTGGTGGGGGAACTCGACAACCTGATTGTCCTGCGGACCCTGTCGAAATCCTACGGCTTGGCCGGGCTCCGGGTCGGCCTCGGGGCGGGACCGGCCGAGATCATCGCCGAGCTCGACAAGGTCCGCGACAGCTACAATCTCGATGCCCTGGCCCAGGCCGGAGCGGTGGCCGCGCTTGAAGATCGGGCATATCTGGAAAAAACCGTGGCCCTGGTCAGGGAAGAGCGGGAATACCTGGCCCAGGGGCTGAAAGAGCTCGGTTTTACGGTCGAACCCTCGCAGACCAATTTCATTTTCACCATTCCACCGGCCGGAATGGTTGCGGAAAGAGTCTATCTTGATCTGGAAAAAGCGGGAATCCTGGTGCGCTGGTTCGCCGATCCCGCTCTTGAGCACGGCTTGCGGATCACGATCGGCACCCACCTGGAGATGGCGGCGGTGTTGGCCGCGATCAGAAAGATGATCAATGGAGATTAGTTATGGCAATTGCAGCAAAGATCGTTGATTTCATGGAACGCTCCTCGTGGATCCGGAAAATGTTCGAGGAAGGGGCGGCCCTGAAGGCGCAATACGGCGCCGACCAGGTTTGCGATTTCACCCTCGGCAATCCCGATGTGCCGGCTCCGCCCGCAGTCGAGGAGGAGCTTAAAAAGATTATCGAAGAGCCGATCCCGATGAAATACGGCTATATGCCCAACGCCGGTTCCCCGGCGACCCGGCAGGCGGTGGCCGAATACCTGGCCGGCGAACAGCAGGTCGCGGTGACGGCCGACAGTATCATCATGACCTGCGGGGCGGGTGGGGCGCTCAACGTGATTTTCAAGGCGATTCTCAATCCCGGCGACGAGATCATCGCTCCGAGCCCCTATTTCGTCGAGTACAACTTCTACGCCGACAACCACGGCGGAGTCCTGAAAAGCGTGCCGCCGGGTGAAAATTTCGCCCTCAATCTCGAAGCCATTGCCGCAGCCATAAATGCCAGGACCGCCGCCGTGATCATCAATTCCCCCAACAACCCTAGCGGGGTGATCTTCGGTGCCGCCGAGATCGCCGCCCTGGGTCGGCTGCTCGAGGATAAATCCCGGGAGCTCGGCCGGGTTATCTACCTGATCTCTGATGAACCCTACCGCAAGATCGTCTATGACGGGGTTGAAGTGCCGCCGATCTTTCCCGCTTATCGCAACAGCATCGTCGCCAACTCCTACTCCAAGGAGCTGTCGCTGGCCGGTGAACGGATCGGGTACCTGGCCTTGCATCCCGAGGCCGACGATTTCCGCCAGCTGGTCGACGGTTTCATCTTCGCCAACCGGGTATTAGGCTTTGTCAATGCCCCCGGCCTGATGCAACGGCTCGTGGCCCGGCTCCAGGGAGCCTGTGTCGATGTCGCGATCTACCAGCGTAAGCGCGACCGCCTCTACGAAGGGCTCAAGGCCGCCGGTTTCGAGGTCGTCAAGCCGCAGGGCGCCTTCTATTTCTTTCCCAAAAGTCCTCTGCCCGACGATGTCGAATTCGTGCGTGAACTGCAGAAGTTCAAAATCCTTGCGGTTCCCGGTTCCGGTTTCGCCGGGCCCGGCTATTTCCGTCTCGCCTACTGTGTCGACGATGCCACCATTGAACGTTCGCTGCCGATTTTCAAGGAGGTCGGAGAGAAGTTCTGCCGCGTTTAGATTTGGTCCGCTGCTATCGGATTGAAGTATGATTTCTGGTAAAACCCCGCCGGTCCTCGGGTCGCCGGGGTTTTTCTTTCCCTGGTCCTAAAGGAGCCTGGATTGACCCTGTTGAGCCTGAAAGAGATTCATTTGAGTTTCGGCGGTGAGCCGCTGCTGGAAGGGGTGAATCTTGAACTTGCCGCCGGCGAGCGGGTCTGCCTGGTGGGTCGCAACGGTTGTGGTAAATCAACCCTGATGCGGGTGATTGCCGGCCGTCAGGCCCCCGACCGGGGTAAAATCTGGAGGAGCGCTCATCTCAAATTCGGCTGGCTTGAGCAGGAGTTGCCCGAAGGAGTGCCGGGTACGGTTTACGAGGTCGTGGCCGGCGGTGTCGGGGAGCTGTTCAGTCTACTCTCCCGTTACCATGCCGCGAGCCGGCGGACGGCGACCGGCAGCGAGCGGGAACTGGCCGAACTCGCTCTTTGTGAAACCGAGATCGAAAAGGCCGGTGCCTGGCAGCTGCAACGGCGCGTGGAGTTGGTTCTAAGTCGCCTGAAACTCGATGCCGAGGCCCCTTTCGCCACCCTTTCAGGTGGTCTCCAACGCCGGGTTCTGCTGGCCCGGGCCCTGGCCGCCGATCCCGATCTTCTGCTTCTCGACGAGCCTACCAACCATCTCGATATCGAGGCGATCGAGTGGCTCGAGGAGTTTCTCCGCAAAAGTTCTTTCGCTCTGCTCTTCGTCACCCATGACCGCAAACTGGTGCGCAGCCTGGCGACCCGGATTGTTGAACTGGACCGTGGAAAACTGACCAGTTGGCCCGGTGATTTCACCAACTACCTGCGTCGTAAAGAGGAGCGGGCTCACGCGGAAGAAGTCGCCCGGAACCGTTTCGACCGCAAACTGGCGGTCGAGGAGGAGTGGATCCGGAAAGGGATCCGGGCCCGGCGGACCCGCAACGAGGGCCGGGTCCGGGCACTGGAGGAGATGCGGCGGCGTTTTGCCGAACGGCGGCTGGCCCCGGGCCGGGTGAAGATGGAGATCGGTCGTTCCGGTTTCGCGGGCAAGGTGGTGGCGGCCTGCGAGGATGTCAGTTTCGCCTACGGAGATCACAGGATTGTCGCCGGTCTGACCACG
>JAADEO010000097.1 GCA_013153415.1 Deltaproteobacteria bacterium | reverse complement strand
CCGAAGAGCTTGGCGACGCCGTAGAAGGTGATCGGGCGCTGGAGGTGATTGTCGCGCAGGGTTTTTTCCGGCAGATCGTAGCCGAAGGTGGCGACCGAACTGGCGAAGAGCACCTGCCGCACCCGGTTTTCAACCGCGCTTTCGAGCAGCTCGAACAGGGATGCGACATTGACCTGGAAGGCCCCGCGGGGGTTCTCTTCGCAGGTTTGTCCCAGCATCGCACCGAGATGGAAGATCATTTCCGGCCGGATGCGGGCGATGATTTCCCCGATTCCTCCCGGGCGGCCGAGATCATCGCGGATATACTCGATCTCCGTCCGAATATCGGAGAGGCGTTCAGGCTCTTCGGCCAGGTCCAGAACGACCGGCTTCAGTTCTCCTTCTTCAAGTAACTGCCGGACCACGGCAGCTCCCAGGAGGCCGGCTCCGCCGGTAACCAATACAGTCATGCCGGTCACCTTTCCGTTTCCATGGCGGCCGGTGCGGCTGACTCCGTCCGGCCGGATTTCAGGTTGTTGAGGAACAGGGCGAAAAAGGTCAGGGCGGTCATCAGGCAGCCGAAGGCGAAGACCAGTTTCGGGGGCCATTCCGGCAGCATCATCCAGCCCTGGAAAAAGCCCCTCTCAAAACTTTCCCAGGCCCTGCTGAAAGCGTATCCGGACATGCAGAGGAAAAGGGCTGTGGCCAGCAGGTTGTTGATGATGTCGCAGATTTGCCGCACCCCCTGCGGCAGACGGTCGTAGACCAGTTCGACCTGGACATGACCCTTCTGCAGGGTGATGCCGGGCAGAGCCAGGGCGTTGATCATGGCCAGCAGGTAGGAGCTGATCGTCATGGTGTCCATGAAGGAGGTTTTGAACAGGTAGCGGGCGAAAACGTCGACCAGGGTGATTACCGTCAATACCAGGATGAAGCCGATATTGACCCAGCCGATCAGTTTGATAATCTTGTTCAACAAGGTTGTTTTCCCTCTTCTCCGTTATTCATAAAGACCCGGCAGCCGCACCCAGATCTTCTGTCCCAGCTTTTTCATCACCTTGATGTAGGCCCGGTAGAATTTCCGCCCCTCTTCGCCGTTGTCGTCGACCCACTTCTGCCAGACCGGAACCATCATTTCGGCGAGCTTGTGCTTTTCCCGATCAGGAAACTCGATTACCTCGCAGCCGGGATATTTCTGACAACGGGCTTTCATGATGCTGTCGAGCCGGTCGTAGAGGATGGCGAATTTCATGGCATACTTGGGAAAGAGCGGTTTCCAGGCCTCTCGAACCGCGGCCGGAACTCGTTGCCAGGTCTCTTTGTTCATGACGACGTTGCAGTGCCAGCCGCTTAAGATCGGGACATCGATGGCGTAGCGGGCCACCTCCTGCCATTTCCAGGCGGCGATGCCGGGAGTCCAGGGGGCGATGCCGGCGTCGATGGTACGACGTTGCAGGGCCATGTAGACATCCGGAGTGCTGATGGTTATCGGGGTGGCACCCAGTTGCCGGCAGATGTCGATGAAGACCGATTCGCCGCCGAAGATCCGCAGGCCGTGAAAATCTTCGACCTTGGTGATCTTGCGGTTGCTGAACACCCGCGAAGGAGTGGTGGCCAGCGGGAAAAGATAGACCGTGTCGGCAAACTCCCGGGCGAAAATTCCCTGCCGGATAAGTTCCATGATGATCTGGGCCCCGATCTCGGCCGAATCGGTGAAAAGCGGTAGCTGCACCCCTAACGCCAGAGGAAAACGGGAACCGGTATAGGCGCAACAGGTGGTGGCCAGATCGGCCAGTCCTTCGACCGTGATTTCGTATTGTTCCTTGGCTTCGCCCAGGGAACTGGTGCCGTAATATTCGACTTTCACCCGCCCCTGGCTGACAGTACTCATCTCCCGGGCGAAACCCTGGAAGAGCTTGGTGGCCGGGTGGGCCGGAGGCACGAAGGTGGAAAAGCGCAGGGTGATGACCTTCTTTCCGGTCCGGCTGGATGCCGCAGCCGGGCCGGAAAGAAGGATTACCGCGATCAGAACAGGGAAAAGCCAGTGCCAAAGATGTTGTTTTCTGTTCAGCATGTTTCCCCTGGGTGATTTTGTTGTTTGATTATTTTACAGATCGAGAAGGTCTTCGGCGTTTTCGTAGAGGTAGCGGCTCATGGCCTCTTCGCTCAACGGCAGCTTGAAGGTCATTTCGAGGTGCTGTTCGCAGTTGCCGAAAGGATAGGCGCTGCCGAACAGGAAACGGTCCGGGAGCCATTCGATGCCTTTGACGAACTGGTCGCCGCCGGCCGAAAACATGTAGACGTCGGGGGAGAGAAAAATGCCGCCCGAGCCGATGGCGCTCGATTTCATGGCCGCAGCGATGGCCTCGTTGACATAAGGATAGGCCCCGTGGCCCAAAACCAGGGGCAGATCGGGGAAGGTCTGGGCCACGTGCTGGAAGCGGACCGGGTCGGTGTAGGTCAGATCCGGCCCGGCGAAGGGGCCGGTCATCATCAGCACCGGTACTTCGAGTTCGTCGCATTTCTCATAGAGCGGCATCAGGCGCTCGTCATCGGCATACATCGGTTCCTGGAAGAGACCCGGCTCGATACAGAGACCCTTGAGGCCCAGCTCCTTGACGGCACGATCGAGGCCGGCCGCGGTCTCGGTGAAGGGAACATCGCCGTTGACTCCGGCCAGGCCGAGAAGCTTGCCCCCGGAGGCCTTGCTCAACTCGGACAGGTATTCGTCGCTGACATGACAGCAGAGACCCAGGATATGGGAGTGCCGGCCGTTCATCAGGCCGACCCGGATTCCGGCCCGGTCGATCTCCTGGTAGAGCAGCTCGAGGGCGGCCTGGTCGGCTTCGCCGCTCTCGCTCTCCAGGCTTTTAACGTAGGACTCGGGGGTGTCGACCCCGAAGCGGAAATTGGCGAAGCGCACGATCCCTTCGGGGAAAAAACCTTTGTAGGGGGCAGTCGGGGGCCGGAGACGGAAGTCGATTATTTTACCCATGTAGTCTTCTTTGTTCATTTTTTCCCTCATCTAGTCGTTGGGGTTGAGTAAGTTGCCGGAAGCCATCTGCCGTCCCAACCGTCAGACGGTCAGGCGGGGCCCCAGCTCTGGAAAAATCAGCGGGTGAAACCCGATCCTTGATGAATTGGTCAGATCTCCAGCAACCTGGCAGCATTTCCGTAAAGGTATTTCTCCATGACCTCTTCGGAAAGAGGGAATTTGTAGGTCAATTCGAGTGATTCCTTGAAGGTTCCGAAGGGGTAGGCGGTGCCGAACAGGAACTGGTCCGGCAACTGGCTGATGGCCTCGATATAGAGGCGGCCGCCGGGGAAAAAGCAGTAGATGTCCGGTGAGATGTAGAGGTTGGGATGCTTGACGCAGAGGGCGATGGCGTCGAGAATCCGGGGATAGCCGCCATGGGCGAGGATCATCTTGAGCCCGGGGAAATCCTGCATCACCCGGTCGAGCGGAGGCCAGTTGTTGGCATCGATATCGTGACCGGCGTAAATACCGCTCTGCAGCATCAGGGGTTTGTCGAGTTTGATCATGGTTTCATAGATGGGGTAGAGGCGGCGGTCATTGAGTTGCAGAGGCTTGCCCTGCTCGTCGACGCTGTAGCCGATCTCCAATACCGCCCCGGACAGGCCGTACTCGCTGATCGCGGTTTCGATGCCGGAAACAATGCTTTCCGCCGGCTGTTCGGCATCGATGCCATGCATGCCGATGGCCCGGCCCTGGTAGCGATCTTTCAACTCCGCCAGTTCGCTGTCGGTGACATTCAAAGATGAGTTGTCGGATTCCTTGACCACCGCTTTGGGCGGGTTGGAGAGATTGCGGCCCGGGACCACGATAAGGTCGATTCCGGCCTCATCCATCTCCCGGTAGAGCAGGTCGATGCCTTCGTCGGTGCCGACCTTGAACATCGAGGGCAGGGTCGCCTGGGAGGGGGGGCAGATGAACTTGTTGGCCCACTTGAGACGTCCCAGTTTGAGATCGAAGATCAGTTTCTGGGCCGCCATCGGCGGCCGGCAGCGAAAGTCGATGACCTTGTATTTTTTCATCGGGCAAACTCCGGTAGATAATTGAATAAACTGGTTTTATCCCAAACTGGAAGATTGGCTCCGGGTGGGTGGGCTCGGAATATTGCTCCAGCTCGGAACTTTGCGTCAGGATACGGTTCGGAACAGGTTGTCGGCACCCGTCCCGAACCGTATTCGACTAAGGAGCGAAGAAGAGAGTTCTGTATTCGGAAACGGTTATTGATAATTCTTTTCGAAGACCTTGCCCTTGTAGTGGCTGCGTTCGAGGCTGCCGGGCTCGGCCCAGATGATCTTGGGCTTGATCTTGAGGCGGCGGCTCATGGCGGTGCCGATCTCGTTTTCCAGGGCTTCGATCTCGGCCGGGCTCAGGTCTGCGGCGTGTTCGACCCTGAGTTTCAGCGGCGGCACCACCCGGGGCGGTTTCTCGTCGAGGATGATGCGCAGCTCGCCGGTCACCCGGGGGACGAATTCGTTGATCACGCCCTTGATGTGGCTGGGGTAGACCATCACGCCCTTGACCTTGAGCATGTCGTCGGCCCGGCCCACGACCTTGTAGCGGAAACCGGTCCGGCCGCAGGGGCAGGGTTCGGTGAAGACCTGGTGGATGTCGCCCATGCTCTGGCGCATCCAGACGAAACCGTCGCCCACCAGGGTGGTGAAGACCGCTTCGCCGCGGGCGCCATCTTCCAGGGGGATCGGCTCCTTGGTGTCGGGATCGACGAGTTCGTAGTAGGCGAGATCGTCGGCGACCCAGTGCATGCCCTGATACTCGTCGTGATCGCAGGAGAAGCCGAAACCGGCCCCGGCGTCGTAGATCCGGCAGCCGTAGGCGCTCTCCAGCTTCTGCTTGAGGGCGGGAATCCCGGCTCCGGGCTCGCCGCCCAGGATCAGGGCCCTCAATCCGAGTTCGCCGACCTCTTTCTTGATGATCTTCGGCGACTGTTCGATCAGGTACTCGGCCAGTGACGGAGTCCCGACATAGAAGGTGCCGCGAAAAAGTTTCTGCATCAGGAGAATGCGTTCGCTCTTGGCTTCGGCCCCGACCGGGATCGCCATGCAGCCGAGTTTCTGCAGGCCCATCATCAGGGTGACGCCGGCCACCACCATCGACAGCGCGAAACAGAAAAGCATCCGGTCTTCGGCCCGCAGCCCGGCCCGCCAGGCCCCGCGGACCATGCTTTCGCCCCAGAGGTTCTGGATGTCGAAGTTGGTCATCGGGTAGGGGGTCGGAACCCCGGTGGTCCCGGTGGTGGTCGCCATGTAATCGAGATCATCGACCATGACCGGCATGATGTCGTCCAGGACCCGGAGGAAATCGCCTTCGTAGCGTTCGACCAGCTCGAGCAGCGACTGCTTGTTGAACAGCGGGATTTTTTCCTTGAATTCGGCGAAACTGGAAAGTTTCTCGGGCTCGAGATGGTTGTTGCGCATCAACTCGGCGTAGAAAGGGGCGTTGGCCTTGAGCCGGGCCAGCATGGTTCTGAGCCGTTCAAGCTGCAGTTTCTCCATCTGCGGAGTGTTGAGCATCTGCTCCATCTCCATGTTCCAGTAGGGCCTGTTGTCGCTCATCGTAAACTACTCCTTAGCGTGTAAATTGACGACTCCGGTCGCGCAGGGGGCACACAGATCCTGCCAGGTTTTCCGGTCGCCTGGGGCTTGTCGATTGAAAAAAGACCCAAGCGCCGGGAAAGCTCGGTGTGGCAATCCCATTTTGATGCCGGAATTTCGAGGGCGGGGCTGAATTCCCACTTTATCGTGCAGTCCCACTCCTGCGGTCGGGTGCCGCTCGTCTGGCGTTTTCCGGGAGAGGTCTGCCGGTTATCGGGAAGGCCCGAAAAAACGGTTTCGGCAGTGTCTGGCCCGGCCGCCCGGCCATTCGACCGAAATTAAGCCTCGAGAGGCAAGTTGTATTTCTTGCAATATTCCGGGTAGAGCTTCTGGCCGGGTTTGAACATCGGCAGGATCTGCAGAACCTTGTTGACCGGCCCCTTGGCCTTGATCTGGCGCATGGCCAGGGCCATCGGAATATTGACTTGGTCGAGCCAGTACTTGTGTACCATGTCGCTGGACATCTTCATGGTGACGACGGCTTTCTTCTCTTTGGCTTCGTCTCCAAAAAGGGGCCCATTTTCATCCACGTACATGACCAGGTCGAGATCATTGACCTCGAAACGGATGCTGATCTCGTTCTTTTTGAATTCTTCTCCCAGCCCGTTGTCGCGAATCAGTTCCTGCCAGAATTCCAGGAAAAGTTTTTCCGCAACTTCCCGGTCTTTAAATATGGCCATAATCTTCCTCCTGCTGAATTTGCTTGATTGTGTCGACACTCTGTTTTGCAGTCGTAAGCCTCCATGCCGCAAAAGCTATGCCAGCCTTGGCGTTCCTTGGGAAGCTGTGTTTTTATTCGGTTTTTATGGTTTTTTCGGGGTCGTCTGACGAGGGCTGTTTTTATTTAGACAGAAAAGGTTTTTATCAAGTCATCGTTCTTGACCCGCAGTGACTTATTTGCTAGGGAGTCGGTGGCCGGCTTGAGCGGCTGGTTCCGGCCCGTTCTGACTGGTCCGGCTCTCAGGACTTGGATGATGTCGCAAAGGTGCCCGGAAGGTTCGGCCGCATATTTCTTGGAATCCTAAGGAGATCGCATGATGTTGGAACTGACTGATGAGCAATGGTCGTTTCTGGCCCTGCTCGATGCTTTTAGCGAACCGGTGCCGATCGCGGTTATCGGAACCCTGGCTCCGTTGCTTCCCGGCCCGCTGATGGATTTGCTGGAGAAAGCCGAGGCCGAAGGCTGGCTGGTGCGGCCGGATCGCAGCAGCTTTGCCATCGGCCGCGAAATCCCGGCCGCGGTGCGCAGGAAACTGAAAAAACTGAACAGCCGTCAACATCTTGAGAAGATTATCGAGCGCATCTACAAGGAAGAGCTCGATGCCGAACTCAGCTCCGAGGCGCTGCTCAATATCCTGGAGAATGCCGGCCAGGCCCGGGCCCTGGCGGAAAAAGAGATTCGCATCGCTCACGAGGCGGTTGAGGCCAACGACCAGCCCAAGGCCAAGATCTTTCTCGAAAGAGCCGTCAAGCGGCTTTCCGAATCGGACGATATGGCCGATTTCCCGCTGTATATCTCTTCCGTGTTGGAGCTTTCCAATCTCTGTTTTTCCCTGGGCTACGGTTTTCAGCACATCTATAAATACCTGCTCAAAGCCCAGGATGTCTCAGAAGTGCTGGGCGACCGGCGTTCCCATGCCCTGGTCAACCTTCATCTGGGCCGGGTCTTCTATTTCACCGGCCGCCGGGATGACGCTCTGGTGGCTTTATCCCTCGGTTACGAGGAGATCAAGGAACTCGATGATGATGATATTCTGGGACTGTCGGCGGTTTTCCTGGGACAGTTTCATTTCATCAAAGGCAATTTCCGGGAGGCGATCAAGCATTTCGAAAAAGCGGAGCAGATCCTGGAAAACGAGGGGATGACGATCCTGACCACCCCGGCGGCCCCGATATTCCTGGGCTACTGCGCGGTTTACCTGGGGCAGTTCCACCGGGCCATCGGCAGCCTCGACTACTACTGGCGTCTGGCCGAGGAGCAGGGCAACCGGACCATGGTTTCGACGATTCGAGCCATACTCGGTACGGTCCTGGTCCTGCTGCGCAAGGACCGGGAAGCGGTAGTCCATTTCGAGGCGGCCCGGAAAACCTGCAGTGATGATCGTTTCGCCCTGGGGCCCTACCTGGCCGGGGGCGGGACCGGGCTGATGCATTATCTTAACGGTCGTCTCGATGAAGCCTACAAGATCATCAGCCATGTCGTCCACGAGGGGCATCGGATCGGTCTCGTCCGGCAGTACTCATCTCCCTGGATTCTGGAGATCGTTCACGATTTTCATAGGCTCGGATTCAAATCGATGCCGGGGTTCGATGCCGAAGAGCTGATGCACCAGGCCCTGGAAGGGGTCAATATCAATCTTCGCGGGGTCGCCCGGCGTTTGCTGGCCCAGGATAAGCTGGCCCAGGGCCGGCCCCGGGAAGAGATCTTGCGGGAGCTTGACGAAAGTGAGAAGTACCTGGCCGAATCCGGCGACCGGATGCAGCAGGCCAAAACCATCTTCGTCAGAGTCAAGCTCGAGCTCAAAAATGGCAACCGCAGCGCGGCCCGGGAACTGCTCTACAAGGCCCGGCGCCTGCTGGGCGGCTATGCCGATGAGATTTTTCCCAGTGAATTCAAACACCTGATCAGCAAGAAAGACCTGGCGGCGGACAAGGAACTGCGCCAGCAGGGGGTGCTGCACGACTACATGACGATGATCGAATCCCTGCACCCGAGTGAAAACGAACATGAGATCCTGGCCAAAGTCCTGAATTCGACCAGCAGCATGTTCGGGGCTGAACGCAGCGGTCTCTTCTGGTTCCAGCCCGGGCCGGGCAAATCACCCGAGTTGCGGGCCGCGTACAACCTGAGCCGCAAGGAGGTCGCCGCCGAGAGCTTCCGGGAGAGTATGGCCATGGTGTTCAAGACCCGGCGCACCAGTCAGCCCCAGGTCGGGCGTCTGCGTTCGGCCAATGACGGGGTCAGCGTCGAGGAGCATCCCATTCGTTCGGTCCTGTGCATTCCGATCGAGGTCAAGGACGAGGTCCGTGGCGTTCTCTATTTCGACAACTCCTATCTCAACGACGCCTTCGATTTCCTCGATCCGGAAACCATGAAGCACATGATGCGTCATACCAACCTGATCGTCGAACGCTACATCGTCTACCTGAAATTGAAGGAGGAGCATAATCTCCTGGTTTCGGAGAAGTCGCTCCGTTTCGAGGAGGATCGCTCGCGGATCATCTTCCGTTCCGAGAGGATGTCACGCCTGCTCAAGCAGCTCGATCAGATCGCGACCACCGATTCGACCGTGCTGGTGACCGGTGAAACCGGAACCGGCAAGGAGCTGCTGGCCAGCCGGATCCACCATGGCAGCCCCCGGGCCAAGGGGCCGTTCATTGTGGTCGATGCGACCACGATTCCCGATAATCTCCTGGAAAGCGAACTTTTCGGCCATGAACGGGGCGCGTTCACCGGGGCCGATCGTAAAAAGATCGGCCGGATCGAACTCGCCCACCAGGGGACCCTGTTCATGGACGAGATCGGTGAACTCCCGCTGACGGCCCAGGCCAAGCTGTTGCGGGCCCTGCAGGAGAGGCAGTTTTCCCGGGTCGGCGGCACCCAGGTGATCAACTCGAATTTCCGTCTCATTGCCGCCACCAACCGGGATCTGGCCAAGGAAGTCGAGGCCGGGCGTTTTCGGGAAGATCTCTATTTCCGACTCAATGTCATTCCCGTGCACCTGCCGCCCCTGCGGGAGCGAGCCGATGATATCCCGCTTCTGGCCGAATATTTCCTCGACTATTACGCCCGCCGATACAATAAACGCCATGATCTGGTGCTGACCTCCGAGCACAAGAAGAAGCTCAAGAAATACAGTTGGCCGGGCAATGTCCGGGAGTTGCAGAACATTATGGAGCGGGCGGTCCTGCTCTCGGATGAAAAACAGCTCGAAATCCAGTTGCCGGCCGAGATCCAGACCCGGACCGACAGTCCTTTTGCCGATCTGCCGACCCTGGATGAACTCCAGCGTCGCTATATCAGGTATGTTCTGGACGAGTGTGGCGGCCGGATCGGCGGCAGCGGCGGCGCTGCCGAGGTTTTGGGTTTGAAGCGGACCAGCCTTTATTCGCGGATGAAGATCCTGGGAATGGAAATCAAGAAGGGTTCAGCCGGGAGTGCCGGCTGAACCCGATTGAGTGGAATGGGTTACGAATCCGATTCCTGGTGGCCAGAAAAACCTCATCGCTGCCCTCGCCCAGGGCGTCGAATATCGCCGCTACCGTCGACTGGGCGCAGCCGGTGCATTCGACTTCATACTTTTCCCCCAATTCCTCCGCCTTGCAGCCGAGATCTTCACCGTTACAGCTCATTTTTTCTCCTTGATTTTCGATTTATTACGAGTTCATCATGCTTGATGAACTCGTAATAAATCAGATTTTGCAACAAACGGGATGGCAAAGTAAAAGGTTCCAGATGCGAGGCGCCGGAAAGCTGAGGAATGAGGCGTACATATGAAGTACGCCGCAGTGACGAAGACTTTTCGGGAACGAAGCAGGTGGACTTTTTACGAAGCCATCATGATTGGTGACTGCCTGAACCGTGATATGGAAAGATGGTTTCGACCGCGGCCAGCAGGTTTTCCGGTGGTGAACTGAAAGTGGCCACCCGGCTGATCCAGGGGATTCCGGCCTGGCGCATCGAGGCCATCACCTCGCAGAGCCGGACCCCGGTCGAGATCACGTCGACCACCGGCACTCCGTCGACTTCGAAAAGCCCGTTCGGGTACTCTTTTTCGCATCCCGGCGCCATGTGCACGACAGGCGAGAGGATGGTTCACCCGGGCACCAGGACTTCGGCTCCCGCAGCGATGCATTTGCGGGCCTCGCGCTTGAAGCTTTCAATCAGGTCGTGGGCGTCGACGAAACTGGCGAAAAAATCGGCGGTACTGCTCTCGGTGCTTTCGATCGCCACCACCCGGTCGCGACAGCCATACTTCACCAGCAGCTCCTCGAGCATCGGGATCGCCTTGCGGGCGAAGGTGACGATGCCGGTCTTGCCGCCCATCAGCCCGGAAAAAATCAGCGAACTCTGGACCACCCCGACCACCGGGATATCCATCAGCTGGCGCAGGGAGGTGAGGAAGGGGTCGAGGTAGCAGTGCAGAACGACGCCGTCGTAGTCTTTCCCCTTCAGCTGTCTGACGGTTTCGAAGAGCTCGAACGAGTTCCAGAGGTTGAGCGACTCCCAGGTGAAGGCGTCGATATCGGTAAAGCCCCGCTTGAGGAGGAAGAAGTCGAGGGTGGTATCGGGTTCCTTGAGCTTTTCCGCGTTGCGGATAAAAATGTTGTCGATGATCGGCCGGATTTCCGGGTTTTCCGGGTCGAGCCCGGCCGGGATCACGACCGCCAGTTTCTTGGTCATCTCTCGCTCCTGTCGGTTTGGGGTTTGAGTCCCGTAGCGAACGCCGGCAACGCACCGGTATCCGGTCTGCTTTTCAGCAGTTTCCGTGCCAGTTCAGGGGGGGAGGTTTTTTTTCCTTCCAGCGGCTGGATGGAGAGGGTTTTCTTATGCGTTTACTGTTTTATATGGCGGGAAAATTCGTTACTTAAACAACGAGCCGTTAAATATGAAAGGGGAAAGGAGACCGCGGCCCATTCTGAGGTCGGGAAAATCTGACTTGTTACGAAGTCATCAACTTGACATTCGTTGCCACTTCTGTTTAAAGCTGCGTTTTTTTTTACGAAGCTATCAAACCAACTCGAAAGAAACTTGGAACATGGAAGAATTATCTCTCAAGCATCGCTTACTGCTGGATGACCGGCTCAAGCTCCTGGGGAAGGGGCTTTCCGAGTACTGCTTTTCGAACCTGTACCTTTTCAGAAACACCCATAACTACCATATCATCTGTGAAGACCGGATTTTTCTGGCCGGCAACACCTACGATGATCATTCTTTTCTGATGCCGCTGTTCGATCCGGCGGAGGTCTCCGCGGAGTATCTTCTCGAGAAACTCGCGGGGTATGACTTTTATTTTCCGGTAAGCGAGAAATCTCTTTCCGCCTTTGACAGCCGTCTCTTTTCATATTCCTACAATGATGATGATTCCGACTATATTGTTTCGGCGGAAAAATTCATGTGGTTTGGCGGCAGGAAACTGGCGAAAAAGAAAAACCTGATGAAACAGTTTCTGAAAATAGCGTCTCCGCGAGTGGTTCCCTACGATAAAACCCAGCAGGACGCGGCGGAAGATGTTCTCTGTCAGTGGCTCGAGGATGTCGGCAAATCGGTGGCTGAAACCGATTTCCTGCCCTGCCAGGAAGCGCTGGCCAACCATGATATTTTCAATCTTCTGGGATTTGTGTTTTATGACGGCAGTGAACCGGCGGGTTTCATGCTGGGGCGGGAGTTGATTGCGGGCATGTGCGTTATTCATTTCGCCAAGGGAAAGCGAAAATACAAGGGGATATTTCAGTATATGATAAACCAGTTCGCCCTGAATTATAGGCAGGTATTCGACTGGTACAACATCGAGCAGGACCTGGGGAATCCCAATCTCAGAAAAACAAAGCACTCATACGATCCGGACGCAATGTTAAAGAAATACCGGGTTGCACCGTTGTAGGGAACGCTGGCGGCGTCCTGGCGCGATCGGCTATACCAGCAGAACCGGTCTTTTCGAGGCTCTCTTGCCGTCCTGGTTCGGAGCCAGGAAGGCGATTATCTCCCGGCGCAGGTCTTCCATGGGCACGATCGCTTCGATCAAGCCCTGCTCCACGAAGGCACCCGGATTGGTCGCCGTTTCCAGCATTTTTTTCAGATTTTCCCTTTCTTTCGCATTATCCGGGTCCAACCGGCTGGCGACGACTTCGCCATAGATGGAGATGATGGCGGTCGGCAGGGCGATGAAACGGTCGGGCTCCATGCCGCCGCCGGCCATGGCGTAAACACCGGCGGTATAGCCCCGGCGGACGATGACCGACAGTCTCGCGGTCGCAGCGTTGCTGATGGCGGAAAAGAGCAGGGCGGCACTCTTGATGATACCGGCGCTCTCCACCTGGCTTCCCACCATGAATCCGGGGGCATCGGCCAGGAAAACCAGCGGGATGCCGAAAGCGTCGCAGATGGAGATGAAGCGGGCCGCTTTCTGACAGCTTTCCGGAAAGAGGATCCCTCCCCTGACCGCCGAACGGTTGCCTATGACCCCGGCCACCTTGCCGTCGAACCTGGCGAAGCCCGTAATGATTTCCCGGGCGAAGTCCTGCCGCAGTTCGAAGAAACTCTCTTCATCGCTCAAAAGACGGATCAGCCGGTCCATATCCAGCATCACGTTCGCATTCGCAGGTACGGCCTTTTCCAGCTCCAGGTTCCGCTGAACGTGCTTTGCCTGGCATGAGGGCAGGGGCCGGCCGCTTTCCAGCGGCAGGTATTCGATGTAGCGTTGCGCCCAGAGCAGGATATCCTCGTCCCGCTTCCCGATAAAATCGATCGAGCCGGACTTTTCGGCGTGCATGCCGGCCCCGCCCAGCTTCTCATAGGGCGGCTTTTCACCCATCATCTTCTCTACGACATCGCTGCGGCCGATACTCATTCCCGCATCTGACAGCATCGCCACGGCGTCGCAAAGGGCGATGGGGAAGGTCAGGGTCGCGCCCATCCTCGCGAAAACCGCACAGACCTGCGGCACCCGCCCCGACAATCTCGCCTGCAGATGGTACCAGCGGCCGACCCCGTAGCGGTCGGCCAGCAGCCTGTCGGGGTCTTCCGGGACCGGGCTCCGCTGGGCTGTGTGGTGGGCCGGCAGGATATCGAGCAGCAGTATCAGGGGCGCCGGGTCCGAGAGGATGGATTCGAGGAAAACTGTGAACTCTTTGAACTTGGCGAAGGTATTGGAGAAGTTTTTGCCGTCGTTGGTGGCGACGAAGTAGACCTTGCGCTTGCCGATGCTCCCGTAGCCGAAAAGGAAATTGCTCTCCTGCGGGCTGTTTCTGTATGTGACCGAGCCGGCCTCGAAAATATAGTCGATTCTTTCTGTCGAATTCATCGTCGATTCTCTCGAATTGTTACATCGGCGAAAAGATAGATAAAATGGAAAAAAGGGTTTTGCACCACGGACCGCATGGAATACCCTGAAACTTTCC